>NZ_JBCODG010000021.1:0-71619 GCF_040928965.1 Bacteroides sp. 2201st1_D9_2201SCRN_220225
GATATTTTTCTCCTCAAGGTAGAACACAACTTCATTTACGCTTTCCTTCACATCAACAAGATCAAAGTAGTCTAAAGTGCCTTCAGGAAGAAGAAGGCGATAACCGTTTAACTCCATAAGCTATGAATTTGGAGACAAAGATAACAATTTATAAATTTACCCCTCAGGTTTTTACATTGACCCATTTTTACGGGTCCAAAGTACATCGGGAGCTATGCCGGATACGTGACGAGCAAAAACTTTCGGAAAAATATACGTAAACACTGAATTATAAATTAAATTTATTATGATGAACAAATTCAAACTTTCTGTTTTAACAATCTTTTTGCTATCAATCTCATTACCAAGAATACAAGCTCAGACTAATGTCCGAGCTTATGAGAAGTGGGAAGCTACGCAATTCGTTGCTGTAAGTGGACATCAACCGGAAGACTATGTTCTTGCAGATAATAATTGGGAAATAATATATAATCTACGAACGCCTCACACCCTAAATGAACTTCTTAAAATGGGAGTTAAGTGTTCTGACAGCCAATTATTATTATTGGAAGTAGGAGGACTAATTGACAGAACCAAAGGAAAATGGAGATGCACAATTCCTATTCTTGACGAAGAACAGACAACCTCTTTAAGAAATATCAGTAAGGAGATTGCGAAATCCATGTATTCAAACACTAAAAGTGATTTTGTCTCTCTCGTACATACAATCAAGGAGATGGGATTTGAAAATAACGCACTTTCATTGGTGTTTTCATATCTTTTGGATGGTAGGATGTGGACTAAACTTGTCTTATTCGATGAGATAAACAACCATGCTGGTTGGAGTGGTTGCTACTGGGTTTTATATGAGCCACGCAAAGACCTCAAATTCGGAACAAATGGCTTTGGTGATATGAATTTTATACTAACCTATCTCAACAGCGAAGTCTCACCAAGCAGTAAAACGATGGATGAAAGTGCTGAAGAAATATCCAAATTTGGGAAAATAAACAATCCACAACTTATTTCTAAACTCATACCTTATGGCTTGACAAACAGTAACGGGGATATACAATTTCCTATTATAAAAAAACAGCAAGACCGTTTTCATCACATTATCAAAAAGCTGGTTGACTCCATTTCTTCTGAACTTAAAAGTAATTGCAGCAATATAGCAACCCAATATAATATAAGTGATGAAAAAACAGCAATGGTGATTTTGTACCATGAGGTTATGTGGTATTTAATGGATAATCTGATTCAAGATAATGTGTTACATATTCCTGCTGTTTTTAAAGACGAGAAAAAAAATAAACAACGGCTGAATGAAGTCGTTTTCTTTGTTGAAGGTGGATTGATGCAGTAATGTCTGTAGTTTCTGAAAAATCAATGCTTTGCTACAAGTTTAATAAAATAAATCTACAACAACAGCTCAACGTAAAAAATCCCCGCTTCTTCCATTCTCTTTTGCCTAAGCCTAACCCGTTTTTCCCACACAAAAACAGCACTTTCCTTATTCTTTTTTGTTGAAAAGCAGCATGATAAATGTAGCCGTACCACAATAAAAACCCCGTTTTCCAGTTGCGGGCTCTGCGGTTGCCAACTGCGAACCGCAGGGTTTGCAGCTGCGGGCTCTACAGCCCGCAATTGGAAAACGAGGAATACTACATGCTGTTGCAACATTATACAAGATGCAATAGCGGAAAAACAACAAGGCAACATCACATTTATCTTACGCATTCGGGAGGCAAAGTCACGGTTTAACCTTTTTTAGCCCCTGATATGAACAAAATCTCCCCAAATGCAGGAAATCTTGTTTTAAACAATAATACGCTGATTATAGGATGATTAAAAACTGAAAGACGGATAAAAAGAGCCTTTTTCCGTGACGACCGAATTTGGTCGTCACCTGTCGTCGTCCGTGTCACCACGTCTGTATCGCTCTCCCACAAAGGGATAAAGACTAAAAGTGACGAGTGACGACCGTTTTTCTTTTTAACCCCTTTCTCTTATTCGGATAAGAATTGCTATTTTTGCAGATAAAAGAACAAAATTATGGGAGCAGGAAAATGGATTGGCGGTATCATCGGCTTCATGGCAGGCGGACCGCTCGGCGCATTGGCAGGATATGCACTCGGGTCGCTGATAGAGCTCGGTGACAATACTGCAAGTTATACGACAGACTATGGCAACGGGCAGACTGAGGAAGATGTCTTTGCCGGGCAACGGAACAGTTTTCTTTTTTCGATGCTGGTAATGGCCTCGTACATCATACGGGCAGACGGACGCATCATGCACAGTGAAATGGAATATGTCCGCAATTTCCTACGGACCAACTTCGGCGTTGCGGCAGTAGGCGAAGGCGAACGGATATTGCTCAACCTCTTCGAGCAACGCAAGCGAATGGACATGCAGAATCCTCTCGCATTCAGACAGACCATCCGTGATTGCGGCAGGCAGATAGCCGCCAACCTCACATACGAGGAACGCCTGCAACTGCTGGGATTCCTTGCCAACATAGCCCGGAGCGACAACAACGTCTGCCGCGAAGAGATAGAAGCGCTGAAAGAAGTGGCAACCTATATGGGACTGTCCGAAAAAGAAGTGGAATCCATGCTCAACCTGGGCGGCAACTCCCTGGAAGCTGCCTACAAAGTTCTGGAAATTCTTCCTACAGCCACCGATGAGGAGGTGCGTGCCGCCTATCGCAAACTGGTACTGAAGCACCACCCCGACCGGGTAGCCACATTGGGAGAAGACATCAAACGCGCCGCCGAAGAGAAACTCCAGGATATCAACAATGCCAAAGAGATAATCTACAAAGCAAGAGGTATCAAATAGCCGCGAAAGACTGTCTCACCGAAAAAGGGCTTCAATCCCCCCCCAAGAATATTAATAGAATCCTATCCGATATGAAGAAAATTTTTGCTTATCTCACACTGGGTTTCACTACCCTCACCACCTATGCCGCAACTCCTCTCTGGATGCGCGACATACAGATTTCACCCGACGGCACGGAAATCGTTTTCTGTTACAAGGGAGACATCTACAAAGTTTCCGCAAAAGGCGGTACGGCCACACAGCTCACCACGCAGGAGTCTTACGAATCGTCTCCCGTATGGTCGCCGGACGGCAAACAGATAGCGTTTGCCAGCGACAGGCAAGGAAATTTCGACGTATTCGTAATGCCGTCCGATGGCGGTGCGGCACAACGCCTGACCACCAACTCGGCAGGAGAAATCCCTTCCGCATTCACGCCCGACGGCAAGTACATCCTTTTCTCCGCCGCCATACAGGACCCGGCCGGAAGTGCGCTCTTCCCCAGTCCTGCCATGACCGAGCTTTATAAAGTCCCCGCAACCGGCGGACGCACCGAACAGGTATTGGGCACTCCCGCCGAAGCCCTCTGCTTCGACAAAACGGGCGACATGTTTTTCTACCAAGACCAAAAAGGATTTGAAGACCAGTGGCGGAAGCACCACACCTCTTCCATTACACGTGACATATGGATGTACGACTGCCGTACAGAGAAGCACACCAACCTCACCCGCCACGCGGGCGAAGACCGCAACCCCGTCCTCTCGCCGGACGGACAGACCTTGTACTTCCTGAGCGAGCGCAACGGCGGTTCGTTCAATGTGTACTCCCTACAGCCGGCACACCCCGAAGCGGTAAAAGCGGTAAGCAGTTTCAAGACCCATCCCGTGCGCTTCCTCTCCATAAGCGGCAACGGAACATTGTGCTATGGTTACGACGGTGAAATATATACCCAGCAGGATGGCGCCGCCCCGCAAAAAGTACAAATAGAGATTATCCGCGACGACCGGCCCGATACAGCCCGCCTGACCTTTACCAACGGAGCCACCTCGGCAACCGTTTCGCCGGACGGCAAGCAAGTGGCATTCATCGCCCGTGGCGAAGTGTTCGTCACTTCGGCAGACTATGCCACAACCAAACAGATAACCCATACCCCTGCCGGTGAAAGCGGCCTGTCTTTCGCGCCCGACAACCGCACGCTGGCTTATGCCAGTGAGCGCAACGGCAACTGGCAGTTGTATCTTGCCAAAATAGTCCGCAAGGAAGACCCCAACTTCCCGAACGCCACCATTGTAGAAGAAGAGGCATTGTTGCCGTCAGCCACCGTTGAGCGTGCTTTCCCGCAATTCTCGCCCGACGGTAAAGAGCTGGCATTCATAGAAGACCGTACCCGCCTCATGGTGGTGAACCTTGATACGAAGAAAGTGCGCCAGATTACCGATGGCTCCACCTGGTACAGCACAGACGGCGGGTTCGACTATGCCTGGTCGCCGGACGGAAAATGGTTCACCCTCGAATTCATCGGCAACAGGCACGACCCGTATTCCGATATAGGTCTTGTCAGCGCACAGGGCAACAGCCCCATCATCAACCTGACCAACAGCGGCTACATGAGCGGTTCGCCCCGTTTTGCCCTCGACGGCAATGCCATTCTCTTCAAGACGGAGCGTTACGGCATGCGCGCTCATGCCTCATGGGGTTCGCAGGACGATGCCATGCTCGTTTTCCTCAATCAGGACGCCTACGACAAATACTGCCTGAGCAAGGAAGACTACGAACTGCGCAAGGAGCTAGAAGCCGAACAGAAAAAAGCGCAAGGCAAGGACACTGCCAAAGGTAAGAAAGGCGACAAGAAAGATGCAGGCCAAGAAAAAGCCGCGGACGATGATAAGGCTCAGGTAAAGGACATCACCGTAGAACTGAAAAACATGGAAGACCGCATGGTACGCCTCACCCCGAATTCCTCGGACATGGGCAGCGTCATCATCTCCAAAGACGGTGAGACCCTTTATTACTTTGCCGCCTTTGAAGGCGGTTACGACCTTTGGAAAATGGATCTCCGCAAGAAAGATACCCGGCTGCTTCACAAAATGGATGCCGGCTGGGCTTCCATGGAAATGGACAAAGACGGCAAGAACCTTTTCCTGCTGGGCGGCAAAACCATGCAGAAGATGAATATGGCATCCGATGAGCTGAAGCCTGTCACTTACCAAGCGCAGGCCAAAATGGATTTGGCGGCGGAACGCGAATATATGTTCAACCACGTGTACAAACAGCAGAAGAAGCGTTTCTACAACACCGATATGCACGGCGTAGACTGGGATGCCATGAGCGCCGCCTACCGCAAGTTCCTGCCTCACATAGACAATAACTACGACTTTGCCGAACTGTTGAGCGAGTGGCTGGGCGAGCTGAACGTGTCGCACACCGGCGGTCGTTACTACGCTTCCGGACAAAGCGAACCGACTGCCAGCCTGGGACTGCTTTTCGACTGGAATTACCGGGACAAAGGGATGCGCATTGCCGAAGTCATAGAGAAAGGTCCGTTCGATAACGCCTCAACCAAAGCAAAGACAGGCATCATCATTGAAAAGATTGACGGCACAGAGATTACCCCTGAAATGGATTACTACACATTATTGAATGATAAAGCCAAAAAGAAAACCCTCGTCTCACTCTACAACCCGCAAACCAAAGAACGCTGGGAAGAGGTGGTAATTCCGATAAGCGGCAGCGCACTGAATACCCTGCTCTATACCCGCTGGGTGAAACAACGTGCGGCAGATGTGGACAGATGGTCCGGCGGACGGCTGGGATATGTTCATATCGAATCAATGGGCGATGACAGTTTCCGTTCCGTCTACTCGGACATTTTGGGCAAATACAACAACCGCGAGGGCATCGTCATCGACACCCGCTTCAATGGCGGCGGACGCCTGCACGAGGACATCGAAATTCTGTTCAGCGGCCAGAAATACTTCACGCAAGTGGTTCGCGGCCGCGAAGCCTGCGACATGCCCAGCCGCCGCTGGAACAAGCCTTCCATTATGGTGACCTGCGAAGCCAACTATTCCAATGCACACGGCACACCGTGGGTGTACCGCCACCGGAATATCGGCAAACTGGTGGGTATGCCCGTTCCGGGAACCATGACAAGCGTATCCTGGGAGCGTCTGCAAGACCCGTCGCTCGTATTCGGCATCCCCGTGGTGGGTTACCGCCTGCCCGACGGCAGCTACCTGGAGAACAGCCAACTGGAACCGGACATCAAAGTGGCCAACTCGCCCGAAACCATCGTAAAGGGTGAAGATACCCAACTGAAAGTTGCCGTAGAAGAATTGCTGAAAGAACTGGACAAATGATGATTTCTTTTAGGCACGGATTTCGCGGATTTCACGGAAAAAGAACAAAGAAAATCTGTATTTTCCGTGTAATCCGTGCCTAAAAAGAAACAAATAGCAAGCGAATGTTAGTTTTGACACACCCTCTTTTTTGAAGGACAATATGTCGGGGCTTCCGGCAGCTCCTTTTCAATCGCCCATATCATTCAGATGTATCTCCAATGCCTTCACCGAGATATAAATCTCATACACCGAAATTGCCAGCGAGATAATCAGCAGCACCAATGCCAGGCCAAAGATATAGACCGATACCAGATGAAGCCGGATATAGATAAAGAACATGCTGACCACACACAGCAGCAGGCTTGCTATACCGGTTACCTGCATAGCCCGCGTCAGGTAAAGCCGTTGCCGCAGATTGGCAATCTGTGCGGCCGTCACCGACGAATGACTCTTCTGATGTTGCTCTTTCAAAGCACGTACAAGACCGGCATAGGACAGAAAACGGTTGGTATATGCCAACATTATCAAAGATATTGCCGAGAACAGCAAAGCGGGGGTAGTTAAATCAATTTCCATAAAACGTTTTTCTTCATTCTTTTAAAACCTGCAAAGGTAAGCAATAAAACCGAAAAGGAAAATAGCCTTCCCTATCTAACTTTTTTCCATTACCTTTGTTCCCAAGAAAAGACCTAATTCATCAAAGCCTATGTTCACAGACTTGCTCAATTCCTCTTATTTCGCCCTGTTCCTCATCGTAGCCCTCGGCTTCATGTTGGGAAGGATTAAAATCAAAGGATTGTCACTCGACGTATCCGCCGTTATTTTCATCGCCCTGCTATTCGGGCATTTCGGCGTCATCATCCCCAAGGAGCTGGGTAACTTCGGACTCGTACTGTTCATCTTCACCATCGGCATACAGGCGGGACCCGGCTTCTTCGACTCCTTCCGGAGCAAAGGGAAGACCCTCATCATCATCACCCTGCTCATTATCTGCTCCGCCGCCCTCACGGCAACGGGGCTGAAATATGCCTTCGACATCGACACGCCGAGCGTGGTGGGACTCATAGCCGGAGCGCTTACCAGTACGCCGGGACTTGCCGTTGCCATTGACAGCACCCACTCGCCGCTGGCATCCATTGCCTACGGTATCGCCTATCCGTTCGGAGTAATCGGCGTTATCCTGTTCGTGAAACTGCTGCCCCGCATCATGCACATCGACCTCGACCGGGAAGCCCGCCGCCTGGAGAAAGAGCGCCGCGGACAGTTTCCCGAATTGCTCACCTGCATCTACCGTGTCACGAACCCCGTAGTTTTCGGACGCAGCCTGATGCAAATCAATGCCCGTGCCATAACCGGTGCCGTAATCTCCCGCCACAAGCACGGCGAGCAAATCTCCATCCCCACCGCACACACCGTGCTCCGTGAAAACGACTACATACAGGCAGTGGGCAGTGACGAAGCCCTGAACCAGCTTGCCACCCTGGTGGGCGAACGCGAGGAAGGGGAACTCCCGCTCAGCCACACCCAAGAGATAGAATCCCTGCTGCTGACCAAAAAGGATATGATAAACAAGCAACTGGGCGACCTGAACCTGATGAAGAACTTCGGCTGTACCGTAACGCGTGTCCGCCGAAGCGGAATAGACCTTGCCCCCTCGCCCGACCTCGCGCTGAAATTCGGCGACAAGCTGACGGTGGTAGGCGAAAAGGAAGGACTGAAAGGACTGGCGCGCCTCTTGGGCAATAACGCCAAAAAACTGTCCGATACCGATTTCTTCCCGATTGCAATGGGTATTGTGCTCGGAGTGCTGTTCGGCAAACTGAATATATCCTTTCCCGGCGGTTTGTCGTTCTCACCGGGACTGACGGGCGGTATCCTGATAGTGGCCCTGTTCCTCAGCGCAATAGGCAAGACAGGTCCTGTCATCTGGTCGATGTCGGGCCCTGCCAACCAACTGCTGCGACAGTTGGGACTGCTGCTGTTCCTCGCCGAAGTAGGTACGTCGGCAGGAAAGAACCTGGTTGCCACCTTTCAGGAAAGCGGCTGGCTGCTGTTCGGAGTAGGTGCAGCCATTACCCTGGTTCCCATGCTGATAGCCGTGATTGTAGGCAGGATGGTGTTTAAAATCAGTATTCTCGACCTCTTGGGAACCATTACCGGCGGCATGACAAGTACCCCCGGTCTGGCAGCCGCCGATTCCATGACCGACAGTAATATTCCGAGCGTGGCATACGCAACGGTCTACCCCATTGCAATGGTATTCCTCATACTGTCCATTCAAATCATAGCTACAATGATTTAAGACAATGAAAGCACTGGATAAAGAAACAGCTATTGCCCGGATGAATACGTTCGGGCGCAACGGTACGCCCTTCCTGTTTGTTATCGACTACATGCAGGAACATTCGTACGTAGAACCTCTCGACGGGATAGATACGTCCGTATGCCTCTACCAGTTCAGAGGAACAGGCAATGCACCTGATGCCGGTGCCCGGTATGCCGGAACGATAGACTGGGAATTCACACCGCCCGCTCCCGCCGACTATCGCCGTTCTTTCGATACCGTGAGGCGCAACCTGCTGGGCGGCAACAGCTACCTGACCAATCTGACATGCAAAGTGCCGCTCCGCACCAACCTGACGCTGAAAGATGTGTTCCTGCATTCACACGCCCTGTACAAACTCTGGCTGAAAGACCGGTTCGTCTGCTTCTCGCCCGAAATCTTCGTCCGCATGGAAGAGGGCAGGATAAAATCCTTCCCGATGAAAGGCACGATTGACGCCACCCTGCCCCATGCCGAATCAATCCTGCTGGACGATGCCAAAGAAGCTGCCGAACATGCCACGATTGTAGACTTGATACGCAATGACCTCAGCATGGTTTCCGAACACGTCACCGTAGCGTCCTACCGCTACATAGACCGCCTGCAGACCAACAAAGGGCCTATCCTGCAGACAAGCTCCGAAATATGCGGCATGCTGCCCGGCGATTACACAAAGCGCCTCGGCGATATTCTGTTCAGTCTGCTGCCCGCCGGCTCCATTACCGGCGCTCCCAAACCGCGTACCATGCAAATCATTGCCGAAGCGGAAGGCTACGAACGGGGATTCTACACCGGAGTCATGGGCTGCTACGCCGACGGACGGCTGGACAGCGCCGTCATGATACGCTTCATCGAGCAGGAAGACGGACAGCTCTATTTCAAAGCCGGCGGCGGCATCACCGCCCAAAGCCGTTGGGAAAGCGAATACAACGAAGTAATACAGAAAATATATGTGCCGATTTATTGAAACCATACGGGTGGATTGCGGAGAAGTGCGCAACATGGCTTACCATGAACGGAGAATGAACGATACCCGTACGCACTTCTGGCCTGAAAGCCCCGCTCTGCAACTTGCCGGCTATCTGCCCGCCATTCCCGGAAGCGGCGTACACAAGCTGCGTATAATGTACGGGCAAAACGGCATCGAGGAAGTGACCTGTACCCCTTATACCCTGCGCCCCGTCCGTTCACTGGCACTGATACAGGCCGACGACATCGACTACGCCTGCAAAAGCACCGACCGCAGTGCGCTCAACCGGTTGTTTGCCCGGCGCGGCGCGTATGATGATATTCTGATTGTACGCCGGCATCTGCTCACCGACACCAGCATCGCCAACATCGCCCTCTTTGACGGCAGCCATTGGCATACTCCGCAACATCCTCTGCTGAAAGGGACCAAACGTGCCGAACTGCTGGACAAAGGTATTCTTACGGAAAAGGACATACGCACGGAAGAACTTCCGGCTTATTCCACCGTCCGCCTGTTCAATGCAATGATAGACTGGGGCGAAGTGGAACTGCCCGCCGATTGCCTGCATCCGGTATTCTGAAAAGCACGAATGTGGAGCCAACAGTTTCCATTTCCCAAAGATTTGTCTTACTTTTGCAAGCGGAGTATAAAGTCATCCGCTACCGTAACTTAACAAATACAACTATGCGTTATACCGTTTCCGCTCCCGATGTACCGATGCATGCCGCTATCCGGCTGCCGGCATCCAAAAGTATCAGTAACCGTGCGCTTATCCTGCACGCCCTTGCCCATGGCAGGCAGACACTCTGCAATCTGAGCGATTGCGACGATACCCGCGTCATGGTGCGTGCGCTGCAAGGCAATCCCGAACATATAGACATCATGGCGGCAGGGACGGCCATGCGTTTTCTCACCGCCTACCTCAGCGTAACGCCCGGTGTCCGTATCATTACCGGAACGCAACGTATGCAGCAGCGGCCCATCCGTATTCTGACAGACGCCCTGCGCCAGCTCGGTGCAAACATCGAGTACGCAGGCAATGAGGGCTTCCCGCCCCTGCGCATCACCGGTTCGGAATTGCAAGGCTGTGAAATATCACTTGCCGGAAACGTGAGTTCACAATATATATCCGCCTTGCTGATGATAGGAGCTGTTCTTCCCAAAGGGCTGCACCTGCATCTTACGGGCTGTATCATTTCCCGTCCCTACATCGACCTCACCCTCAAGCTCATACGGGACTTCGGCGGACATACCGAATGGAGTTCCGAAAACAGTATCACTGTATATCCCGGCGGTTACCGGGATGTTCCGTTCACTGTAGAGAGCGACTGGAGCGCGGCATCCTACTGGTATCAGATACTGGCGTTGAGGGGGAATGAAGAGCGGAAAACGGGGAGTGGAGAGTCACCGAAAGGGAATGAAGAGGAAACGGTAGAGCTGCTCGGACTGTTCCCCCACAGTTACCAGGGTGACAGCCGCGGTGCGGAGATTTTCTCCCGCCTGGGCGTACACACCGAATACACGGACAAAGGGGTACGGCTCACGCTCGCGGGGACGCCCGTTGACCGTCTTGAAGAAGATATGGTAGATATTCCCGACCTTGCGCAGACCTTTGTCGTCACTTGCTGCCTGATGAATATCCCTTTCCGCTTCACCGGTCTGCAAAGCCTCAAAATCAAAGAGACCGACCGCATCACCGCCCTTATCGCCGAGCTGCGCAAATTAGGCTATGCGGTACGTTCCGAGCAGGACAGCATCCTGCTGTGGGAGGGTGAACGCTGCCCTGCCGAAAGCGCTCCCGTTATCGCCACCTACGAAGATCACCGCATGGCAATGGCATTTGCCCCCGCCTGCATCGCACTGCCGCAGATAAGGATTGACGAACCCCAGGTAGTATCCAAATCCTATCCGGGCTATTGGGAAGATTTGAAGCAAGCAGGCTTTACCATCTGTCATTAACATCGCCCGACGCACCGCTGCGGACAGCCTGATTGCATGACGGTCGAAAAGCATTCCGGCACACTTTCTTTTTGCCTGTTCAAAAGCGGGCAGATACGAAAACAATGTGTATCTTTGTCCGTTCTATTGTATAAGGACACTTTTTTTCAAGGAAAGAGAACGTATGTGGATACTGATTATTAGCCTGATTGCCCTTGCCGTCGTAGCTGCCATAGCCGGAACCGTACGCAACCGCAGACTCCAGAAGAAAATTGACAATGGCGAACTGGACGCTATGCCCGAAGTGCAGGAAGTGGATGCGGAATGTTGCGGACAGCACGAGGTATGCGAAAAAGAGAGCCTGCTCGCCGCCGTCAGCAAGAAGATAGAATACTATGACGACGAGGAGCTGGACAAATACATCGGAACCGCTCCCGACGAGTATACGCCCGAACAGGAAGATGAGTTCCGTGACGTGTTCTACACCATGCAGTCGGAAGACGTGGCAGGGTGGGTGCGCAGCCTGCAACTGCGCGGCATTGCACTGCCCGACAATATAAAAGACGAAGTATTCCTGATTGTAGGAGAAAGAAGAAATAACCACTAACCCCCGCCGCATGGAACTTTTACAATATACATTCTTTCAACATGCCCTCATCGGCAGTCTGCTGGCAAGCATTGTCTGCGGAATTATCGGTACGTACATCGTCACCCGGAGGCTGGTTTTTATCAGCGGCGGACTGACGCATGCCTCTTTCGGCGGTATAGGCCTGGGACTGTATGCGGGAATTTCACCGATTCTGTCGGCAGCGGTCTTTTCCGTACTGTCGGCATTCGGCGTGGAATGGCTCAGCAAGCGGAAAGACATGCGCGAGGACTCTGCCATTGCGGTATTCTGGACACTGGGAATGGCATTGGGCATCATATTCACATTCCTGTCTCCCGGATTTGCACCCGACCTCTCCGCCTACCTGTTCGGGAATATCCTGACTATTACGTTTGGCGACATCGCCCTGCTGGGCGGACTGGCAGCACTGCTCATCCTGTTCTTCTCGTTTTTCCTGCATCCGATAATCTATGTGGCATTCGACCGCGAATTCGCCCGTTCGCAAGGAATACCCGTACAGACCTTTGAGTATGTACTGATGATGTTCATTGCGCTGACTATCGTAGCCTGCCTGCGTATGGTAGGCATCGTGCTGGTCATCTCATTGCTGACAATCCCGCAGATGACTGCCAATCTCTTTTCGCATAGGTTTCACCGCATCATCTGGCTGTCTGTGGGCATCGGTTACCTCAGTTGCCTGGGCGGGCTGCTCATTTCATACTATCTCAATGTTCCTTCGGGAGCAGCCATCATCTTCTTCTCCATTATTATTTATGCAATCTGTAAAGGGGGAAAAAGTTTTTGGTTATCTTTGCAGAAAAAGCGAAGATAAGCTGCGCCTCGGCATAAAAAATGAGCACGTTCATTTTTTATGCTCTCGGTTTGCATTATCTTTGCAGAAAAATACAAAATAATGGAAATCAAGATTCAGTCATTAGACCAGATTCATGAAGCCGCCCGCCGGTTCGTCGAGGCAATGGGCGACAATACCGTGTTTGCTTTTTACGGCAAAATGGGAGCCGGCAAGACCACCTTTATCAAGGCGGTTTGCGAAGAGCTCGGCGTATCCGATGTCATTACCTCTCCTACTTTCGCCATCGTAAACGAATACCGTTCCGAAATTGCCGGAGAGTTGATTTACCACTTCGATTTCTACCGGATCAAGAAACTGGAAGAGGTGTACGATATGGGATACGAAG
Organism: Bacteroides sp. 2201st1_D9_2201SCRN_220225; assembly: GCF_040928965.1. Lineage (NCBI taxonomy): Bacteria > Pseudomonadati > Bacteroidota > Bacteroidia > Bacteroidales > Bacteroidaceae > Bacteroides > Bacteroides sp. 2201st1_D9_2201SCRN_220225. The sequence continues at coordinate 13,178 of NZ_JBCODG010000021.1, forward strand.
ATTATCTGTACAGCGGTGCGCTCTGCTTTATCGAATGGCCGGAACTGATTGAAGAGCTGCTGCCGGGAAATACCGTGAAAGTCACCATCGAAGAGATAGAAAACGGTGAACGGGAAGTTACACTGCAACCGCTGGATTAGTACCGGCCGTTAATCATCAACCACTAATCGCACTACATGAGCCAGTACATCGTTCAGGGTATTTTTGCCGTTGCGGGAATTATCTCCCTGCTGGCTGCAATCTTAGATTGGGATTGGTTCTTTACCGCCCAGAACACGCAGTTTGTCGTACGGAATGTAGGCCGCCGGCAAGCACGCTGGTTTTACGGGGTATTGGGAATGATACTTATCGGCACGGCGGTATTCTTTTTTCTGAATACTCCGCCGGTAGCATAAACGGAAAGACTGATATACAACATACCGGAAAAAAGGAAAGGCGCAGGTTTTCATCCCGCGCCTTTCCTTTTTCATTATAATCCAAACTGTGAATTACTCATCCTCCAATGACTCCGTGTATTCCATTTCGCCCTGCACGATGAAAAGGATTTCATCCGGATCATAATCGCCCATTTCGTCTTTATGAGCTTCCTTGATGATGTAATCTACGATTTTTCCCAGATCGATTTCGATATATCCGTCACCGTCGGGCTGCACATCGAGGATGCCGCTCTCGGAATAATACTCGTCAATCAAATCGAGAAAATAATAAAACTCATCGTCAGAGAACTTCTCTTTCAACTCCTGCGGCAAATAGTTTTTGATGTACTCAATGGTCTTTTCATCATCGAGATCATTCTTCAAAAAATCGTCTTCCAGTCCCATAGTTTTATATTTTTAAAGGATTAATAGTACCACCAGCTTACAACAGTGCTTCAATTTTCGCTGCATAAGTCGGTTTAGGAGCAGAACCCACTTGCTTGTCCACCAGTTCTCCATTCTTGAAGAACAGTACGGTAGGAATATTGCGAATACCGTATTCGGCGGCAACATCTCCGTTTTCGTCTACATCGCATTTACCGATAAGCGCTTTGCCTTCATATTCGCCGGCCAGTTCTTCAATGATAGGACCCACCATTTTGCAAGGTCCGCACCACGGCGCCCAAAAATCAATTACCACAGGTTTACCCTCTGCCAGGATTTCCTTGAAGTTGTTGTCTGTAATTTCTAATGCCATTTCTTCTAAATATTAAGTTAAATATCAATTCAACAGTACAGTATCAGCATTATCCGCCTACTGCCATCAGTGAAGCAAAGATAATTAATTTATCCGAAAATCAAGCTCCGGACGCTCTTTTAAATAAGAGATCAGCTCACGGCCTACGGAAAGCTTCACCGGACGGGACACCAGGTCAAGGGTCATCTTGCTCTCCGAGTCGGTCACTTTAAAGTAAAGTTCCGTTGTACCGGGACGCTCCTTCGTCAGTTCCGCCAATTCCGTCACCAATGCCTTGTTCAGCACGCCGAGCGGGATAAGGATTGTTATCTTCTCTATCAGTTTTTCCTTTACATCGGGAAGCAGTTCCATTGAGGTAATCTTCAGCTCCAGTTCGTCCTGCCGCCACTGTTTAGGCTGGCAGCGCGCCTTTATATAAAGGAAGGTACGCTCGCCCAGGTATCCCTGGTAAGTCACCCAGTCGTTTCCGAAGAAAGGCAGCTCTGCCGACCCGGAATAGTCCTCTATCTTGGCAATGCCATAAGGATTGCCGTTTTTACTGATGCCCCGGCGGACGGAAGTAACGATGCCCCCCATAGTTATTTCACGTCCCACAAGGGCGGTCTTGTCCTCCAGTTCCGCCATGTGTGTGTTACAAACATATTCCAGCACCACGGCATATTCATCCAAGGGATGAGCGGAGAGATAAATGCCTACCAAATCCCGCTCCTTGTTCAACCGGTCGAGATCACTCCAACGTTCTGCCTGCGGAATTTCGGGAGTGGCTATGTCCACTACATTTTCTCCGCCGAACAGGGAGTTGACCGCTGCTGCCTTATCTGCCTGATAACGGTTGCCATAGCGTACCAATGTTTCAATAAAGACTTCATTCTTGGTATTGACGGCAAAATACTGTTCGCGCTTCAACTCAGGGAAGCTGTCAAAACCACCGGCAAGGGCAAGACATTCCAAGTTCTTCTTGTTGCAGGCATTCAGATTGACGCGCTGCACAAAATCGAAAATACCGGTATAAGGCCCGTTCTTCGCACGCTCTTCCATGATACTTTGCACAGCACCCTCACCTACTCCTTTCACCGCACCCAATCCGAAACGGATATTACCTTCGGGGTTCACGGTAAACTTCAGGTTCGATTCGTTCACATCGGGTCCAAGCACTTTGATGCCCATGGACTTACATTCGTCCATGAGTTTGGTTATCGTCGTTATATCGGACAAGCTTCGGCTCATTACGGCAGCCATGTACTCTGCCGGATAATTGGCTTTCAGGAACGCCGTCTGATAGGCAACCCATGAATAGCAGGTGGCATGAGACTTATTGAAAGCATAGGATGCAAACTTCTCCCAGTCCGCCCAAATCTTTTCGAGCACCTTCGCATCGTGTCCGTTCTTCTGTCCGCCAGCAATGAACTTCGGCTTCATATGGTCCAGCTTGTCGCGCAGTTTCTTACCCATTGCCTTACGCAAGGCATCGGACTCACCACGGGTAAAGTCTGCCAACAAACGGGACAGAAGCATCACCTGCTCCTGATAGACGGTAATGCCGTAGGTATCTTTCAGATATTTCTCCATGATGGGAATATCATACTCAATAGGCTTGCGTCCCCATTTACGGTCGATGAAGTCAGGGATATAGTCCATAGGTCCCGGACGATAAAGAGCATTCATGGCAATCAGATCCTCGAAAGTACCCGGCTGCAGCTCGCGCAGGTATTTCTGCATGCCGGCGGACTCGAACTGGAAGGTACCGATAGTCCGTCCGTCGCAGTATAATTTATAGGTAGCGGGGTCTTTAATGGAAATCTTGTCGATATCCAACGACAGTCCCCGGTGTAAACGTACATTTTCAACGGCTTCCTTGATAATGGAAAGGGTCTTCAGTCCCAGGAAGTCCATTTTAATCAATCCGGTATCTTCAATGACCGAACCCTCGTACTGGGTAACGAGCATCTTCTCTCCCGTTTCCTTATCATCTGCCGTGCTCACAGGAACCCAGTCGGTGATGTCGTCACGACAGATAATCGTACCGCAAGCATGCACACCCGTACCGCGCACGTTACCTTCCAGCATCTTGGCATACTTCAACGTATCGCGCACCAACGGGTCGGGCGATGCTTCCGCAGCCTGAAGCTCAGGTACATAGGCGATGGCATTGGGGAGATTCAGTTTCTTATCGGGAATTTTATCGGGAACTAATTTTGCCAGACGGTCGGATTCCGACAAAGGCAGCTTTTGTACACGGGCGACATCCTTGATGGCCAGTTTGGTTGCCATAGTACCATACGTGATGATATGCGCCACCTTCTCCTGACCATACTTTTCCGTTACCCAGCGCAATACTTCACCGCGTCCGTCATCATCGAAGTCCACATCAATATCAGGCAAGGAAATACGGTCGGGATTAAGGAAACGCTCAAACAGCAGGTCGTACTGGATAGGGTCTATCTTGGTTATGCCCAAGCAGTACGCCACGGCCGAACCGGCAGCCGAACCACGTCCCGGTCCCACCGAAACGCCCAATTGCGTACGGGCGGCATTGATAAAGTCCTGTACAATCAAGAAATAACCGGGGAAACCCATCGTCTTCATAATGTACAACTCAAAAACCAAACGTTCTTTCACTTCGTCCGACAACGGGTCACCGTAAAGCCGTTTGGCACCGTCAAATGCCAGTTTGGCAAGATAGTCGGCTTCCAATTTAATACGATAAAGTTTTTCGTAACCGCCTAAACGCTTGATTTTGGCTTTGGCGGCTTCCTCGTCCAAGACGACATTTCCGTTTTCGTCCTGCGTAAACTCGTCGAACAAATCTTTTTCCGTATATTTCCGCCTGTATTCCTCTTCCGTTCCGAAATCTTCGGGAATGGCAAAAGTAGGCATGATAGGAGCATGGTCTATGGAGTAATATTCCACCTTGTCCAAAATCTCCAGTGTATTGGAAAGCGCTTCGGGAACATCGGCAAAAAGCTCGTTCATCTCCGCCTTGGTCTTCATCCATTCCTGCTTGGTGTAAAGCATACGGCTCGGGTCGTCCAAATCCTTGCCCGTACTCAAACAGATAAGGCGGTCGTGCGCCTCGGCATTCTCCTCGTCCACAAAGTGAACGTCATTGGAGCAGATTACTTTTATATTGTACTTCCTGGCATATTCCAACAGTTTGGCATTGGCTTTTTGCTGTAAAGGATAAGCCTCATGATTGGCACGGGAAACAGTTGCCTTATGACGTTGCAATTCCAGATAATAATCATCCCCGAAAAGATTCTTATACCAACGGATGGCCTCTTCCGCTTCTTCCAACTGGTCGTTGATAATCTTTTTAGGAACCTCCCCACCGATACAGGCGGAACAGACTATCAATCCTTCATGATACTTCTCCAATTCATTGCGGTCGGTACGCGGACGCATATAGTATCCCATAGTCCATGCACGGGACACCAGCTTTATAAGATTATGATAACCTTTTTCATTCTTCGCCAATACAATCAGGTGATAACCGCTCTGGTCGGGCTTGCCCTCTTTCTTGTCCATTGTGCGGCGTGCCACATACATCTCACAACCGATAATGGGCTTGAACAGTTTATTTTCGGCTTCCGTTATTTTTGCTCTGCAAGCCGCTATCTCCGCTTCCTTATCCTCACATTCCATCTCACCGCTCTCTATGCCGGCAATCCGTTTTTTCAGGTCTTTTATCTCCCCTTTCGGACCGCTGTTCTTCTTATTGACATAGTTGGTGAATTCCTTGATACCGAACATATTGCCATGATCGGTAACGGCTATACCTTTCATACCATCCTTCATCGCCTTGTCTACCAGCCGGCTTACGCTGGCCTGACCGTCAAGAAGTGAATACTGGGTGTGTACGTGCAAATGAACAAAATCCTGCATAAATTTATCCTTTCTATAAGTGAGCATAAAGGTACGACCTATGCTACATCTAACAAAAATATTCCTCAAAAAGTTATCAACATCTGTAATTCTATGACTAAATTCTTGTTAGATTTTCAAAATAAGCCTATTTTTGCAGATAATTTGCATTAGAAAGAATAAAACAAGATACATGGGTCGACTTAAAAAATTAAAGAAAATACGTATTCACCGTGAAGGAACACATACATTGGCCGGCAGTTTATTGTTGATACTCGCCGTAAACGCAGGGCTTTACTTCGGTTTGGAATGTAAGATTCCCTTCTATGTAGTGGCAGTTATCAGCCTTGTGGTTTATGGCATTTTAGTGAACTTCTTCCGTTGTCCTATACGTTTGTTCGGCCAGGAAAATACTGAAAAAATCGTAGTTGCCCCAGCTGACGGAAAGATTGTGGTAGTGGAAGAGGTTGAAGAAACCGAATATTTTCATGACCGCCGTATCATGGTTTCCATATTTATGAGTCTGGTCAACGTACATGCCAACTGGTATCCGGTGGATGGAACCGTGAAGTCGGTATCTCACCAGAACGGTAAGTTCATGAAGGCCTGGTTGCCCAAAGCAAGCACCGACAATGAACGTTCCACTGTAGTAATCGAAACCCCCGAAGGTGTAGAAATCATGGCACGCCAGATTGCCGGCGCCATGGCACGCCGTATCGTAACTTATGCCGAACCGGGCGAAGAGTGTTATATCGACGAACATATGGGCTTCATCAAGTTCGGTTCGCGTGTGGATGTATTCCTTCCGCTGGGTACGGAAGTTCTTGTTAAACTCGGACAACTGACTACCGGCAACCAGACCGTAATAGCAAAACTCAAGTAACAATGGCAAACTGCATTACCCGCTCCATACCGAATACCTTAACCTGCCTGAACCTGTTCTCCGGGTGTATCGCCTGCGTCATGGCTTTTGAAGCCAACTACAACCTGGCGCTTGCATTCATTATTCTCAGTGCCGTATTCGATTTTTTCGACGGCATGATGGCACGTCTGCTGAATGCACACTCTCCCATCGGCAAAGACTTGGATTCGCTGGCGGATGATGTAAGTTTCGGCGTAGCGCCCTCACTAATAGTGTACTCTTTATTTAAAGAAATGCATTATCCGGCATCCATGGAGTTCATCGCTCCTTATATGCCTTACACAGCATTCCTCATTTCCGTATTCTCGGCGTTGCGTCTGGCTAAGTTCAACAATGACACCCGCCAGACTAGTTCCTTTATCGGCGTACCGGTTCCTGCCAATGCCCTTTTTTGGGCGTCGTTAGTGGCGGGAATACATCCCATACTTATCTCGGAGAGCTTTAATCCGCTTTATCTCTTAGCATTGGTTTGCTTGTTTTCGTGGTTGCTGGTATCGGAAATACCGATGTTTTCATTGAAATTCAAGAGCCTCTCATGGAAAGACAACAAAGTAAGTTTCAGTTTCCTGATTATCTGTATTCCGCTTCTTGTTTTTTTGAAAGTCAGCGGTTTCGCAGCGGTAATTGTATGGTACATCTTGCTGTCACTTCTCACAGGAAAGCGTAAGTAAACATTTTCTTGGTACGGTTGTTGTATTATCGTTCGCTGAAAACGAACACATAAAAAGACATTAGCCCATGTTTCATTTTTTAGGATTTTTATTTATCATTATAATCGCCATCCTGCTTATCGGACTTAGCATCATCGGCACTGTTATCCGGAGTATTTTCGGCTTGGGTAGCCGCCGCTCATCAAACACTTACCGGAACGACAATGGAAATTATCAATCCGGAAGAGGGTATTCTTTCAATGGCAGACAACAGTCCGGCTCTTCTTCCAACGAAGAACCTAAAACAAGAATAAAAGAAGAAACCGCACATGGCAGGCACAAGAAACTGTTTTCCCAGGACGAGGGGGAATATGTGGATTTCGAAGAAATCAAAGAAGAATAGCAATTGCAGAGAGTCATATCATTACACAATAATTCTCCCGTAGGATAATTTATTTGTATTCCGCACTACAAGGCAAACCTGTTATAGCGAAATTTTTCAGAAAAGTATTATCTGCGTTTTGCTGCAAAAAAGTCTTTCATTAATGCAGCGCATTCATCCGCCAGTACTCCTTTCACTACTGCAGTTTTAGGATGCAAAGCCTTTGGTGCATAACGCTGGTATCCCCGTTTCTCATCTTCCGCACCAAATACCAGCCGTCCCGTTTGTGCCCATGCTATGGCACCGGCACACATCACGCACGGTTCAACGGTTACATAAAGAGTACATTCGTTCAGATATTTGCCACCAAGCGTAGCAGCGGCGGCAGTGATAGCCTGCATTTCGGCATGTGCGGTGACATCCGTCAGCGTTTCAGTCAGATTATGGGCACGGGCAATGATACGGCCTTTGCAAACAACAACGGCACCAACGGGCACTTCACCCCGCTCACCTGCTTTTTGCGCTTCCAAAAGCGCCTGCTTCATATAATCCGTATCTGTCATAATTCTTACTACTTGCTGTTTATCTCATTCCACATCGCACATCATCTCCTATTCCACCACTTCTTATCTTCGCATGTCATGCTCACCGAACAGTGTAGGATAATCTTCTTCCATATTCTTATGGATAAACATGAGAATGGTTTCCCTCAGCCAGCGCGATTTGTTCGTTATCTTATACTTCTCCAGATAACGATCCACAATCCGCAGCTCTTCTTCGCTCATCAGGCATACCATGCGCTGCTCGCGTTTAGGTTCTTCCGGTGTTGCTTTTGCACACGTTTTGTCTCTCTTTCTCATATTTCTTTGCAAAATTAGCTTTACTTCTGTAAAAACAAAACAGAAAAAACGTATTTTTTATCATTGCTGTCCGATAAAATCAATTAAGCATAAGAATCACCCAAATCTGTATTTTGATGGTATTTGCACTTTCCCCATAGAAGTATTTCAATAGGAAGTTCTGTTTTATCTGCTTGAACAGTAATTCAATCTCCTAACGTTTCGGTAAATGTCTATAATTTTACCAGGATCTGACTTCAAATTGTTTGTAAGCAATGAAACTAGTTTGTGTTTTCTTGTATCAGCATAGATATAAATAATGATATGGGCATAATGAGTCAAGATTTCGCCACCCTTCAGTACTTTTCAGAATATAACATGCTGTATCTGTACTTCCATAAGGCCTTCTTTAGTCTGGTATATACAATTCTCCATAATACTGTATTTCAGATTCTTCTTCATTTTTTCATATACAGCATTTCTCTTTGTGTGAGCACCTCCAATTTCTCATAGTCAATATGTGCACGGTTCATGACAACTATTTCTCCTTTGTTCAGTGCTGATGGACTTAGCATAAAAGAATCATTGGTTGCTGTTGAAGTGAACTTTAGATCTGAAAGGATTCTCCGTTAGCGTGTATGACAGTGTGTACCTTTATACCTTCTTTCTTTTTACATCCTACACCCTTGAACAAGAGATTGGAGAACAAAGTGATGGTAGTAGAATCAATAATCTGCAAACGCTTCATCCAGACTGCATCCTGTTTTACGGATGTCCCCAAAAGTATATTCCTGTATGTGACGTATAAGTCATGATAGACGGACTCAAATATAGCTTCCAGACGTCGTTGGTTAGCATCGGAAAGAGTTCTACGTAATGGCATTGTGGTTATACCAAGATGACAAAGTTTGCGGGCTTCTGCCTGTAGAGAAACCATTATCTCACACAAGGAATCAAAATGCATGACAACAGCATAAAGTATGACGACAAGATGTGTCCGGCCATCAAATCGTTTTATATAGTGTTCTCCACCATGTTTACGGCTTATCTGAAGGATTTTTGGCTTATTCAGTAATTTTATGGCCTGACAGTAAAGCAGTTGTCCGCTAAGATGTATACTTCTGCTTATATAATTAACGTGAGTTCGAAATAAAATCAAAAAATAGCAAGTTGTCCGTCATTGACAAAATTTACGTCAATGGCGGGCTTCTTTTCAAAAAAGCAGTATGCCGCGATAGCCGACAAGGAGTTGGCTATAAAGTTACTGAATGAACGATGTCTTGAGTGTTCAATCTGTGCGATGTTCTTCAGTCCGTCATTGACCGTTTCAATCAAGCTTAGCAAAATCTTGTCGGCAATACTCATCAGTGAGTTCCTCATATTATTTTTAACTTTAGTAACAAGCTGTATGCCATTAAGGAAAAGGTTTTCAAACAGAGCCTGACCTATATATCCCTTGTCTGCACATAGTTTTCCTTTGATGTTTTCCAGAAACTTACCCTGTTTCAACGGTTCCCGGTCATCCACGTTTCCAGGTGTGAACATGAAATTGAGGATCTCTCCTTTGTCATTGATTATCAGATGCAGCTTGAATCCGAAGAACCATCCCATAGAACATCTTCCACGCTCGGCAAGCCCTTCAAATGTCTTATGAATCAAGATTCTTTGGTTACGACATACACATAAGGGAGTGGAATCAACGAAACTGATGCCGGTACAAGTTCCCAGCAGTACTTTTTTGATGAATATGGTCATGGGAAGCAATACTTCCTTCTCCAGTTCCACAAAACGGTTATAAGAAACCTGACGAGGAAAAAGGTGTTTCAGATGTTTACAGACATACTCCTTGTAGTAATGCTTGAAACAACGGAAACCACCGGAGTGAAACAGGATTAGAATAACCATAATCTCTGCATCACTCATACGGTTGGGGTTGTTACGATGCATGGTCTTCATATCCTTAATCATATATTTTTCCTGTTGCAATGTAAATTCCTTGCAAAAATCATCGGCCATACAATAAATCTCTGTAACTTTAGACTCTGGAAACATAGTGGTAATCGTTTAAATGTTATAATTCAGCACTATAAATTTAATACTTTTATCGCTATGTTTCTAATTATAAGTGAAATATATTTATTCTTATTTCGAACTCACGTTAATTAAATTTTTAGTTTGGCGACAGAAATCTAACAAAAATGGGCTGACATTGCAAATGAAGTCAGCTCTATTTTTATGTATTTGCATTTTTTATCGGACAGCAATAAAAACAAATTAGTTATACGCGACTGATAATAAGCATACTATAACCTGTCTGTGTCAGAAAATCTGGCAGCCTGTTTGCTAGAATTATTGGCTAAATTAGGTATTGACCGCCTTACAACACATAAATTACATTAATAGCAAGCCTATTGGCAGAATCAAGTATGCATTAACTTAATTCCGCCAACAGGTTTCGCTATAATACAAAGTCCCAATATTTATCCTGTACCAATCAATACCCTAAAAATCTATTCTTTTAAAGTCGGAAAAAGGATTTTCTCTGTATATACCTTCTTTAAAACTTCTTGAACTTTAGAATTGTTTAATGCTTTATTATAAAAATAGATTTCCCCATTCAATCCTAAATCTCGGTTAATCTTGATTTGCTTTAGCAGCAATTCCGGAGTCATTTTAGAATTACTACCTTCCATTAAAATCATACCTGGTGCAAACAAAGAGTTAGCCCTACTCATCTTTATATGGTTCAACACTTCTAATACCGTATTCCTATAAGCATCCTCTGAATAACGATAGCACTGAACTGCCAGTAAATCACAAACTCCATCCTTGCACCATTGCGGCCAATCTTGCATTAAATTATCTTCGCACCACGGATAAGGATTAGGTGCAAAACTTACCATAGCATCAGGACTTATACACTTAACCGATCGATATAAACGGCGAGCAAAATCATTCAAAATATCTAAACGCCAACCGACCCATTCCTTATCATTATAATCCATCGGTGGCAATTTACCGTTATGCTGCGCCTGATATAATGAAACAGTATATGTATCATATCCCGAATTACGCGGCATCGCAGGAAGACGATCATCACCTTGCACTCCATCCAAATCAGGATACAAGTTTAAAGCTTCTTCAATCAAATCTATCAAAAAATTCTGAACAGACGGATTATAGGAATTAAAATAATAATCATGCCTATTATAATTAGCAGGCTGCTGTTCATTATTGATTCCTAACCAATGAGGATTTTTTGCCAACAACGGATTGGTAGAAGCAATAGGAGTACCTTCACCCATAAATCCATATTCAAACCAAAAGAATACTTTAATTCCCACCTTATGCGCCTCATCTATTAAATCACGTACGGGGTCATTAGTAGCACTTTTATAATCATATTCAGACAACAAATAACCATCTTCCAAATGTTGATAATTTGAATACCGCAACAAAACTTCGCTGCGATAAATGGTCTTCGTTTCAGCATAAGCCACTAAGAAAACAGAATTCAAATTCAATTGTTCCAACAGCTGAACAAATTGCTTTACATTTTCGTGGCTATGAAGAACGGACGTAAACCGAGGTGCAGGCACCCACACCCCCCGAATGCCTTCCACTCTATCTGCCGAAAAGCCATAGACACTTATACATAAGTAAAACAAGAACAAAAACAAACGTTTATTCATTTCCATTTTTCTAATCATAATTATATACTCCTTTCTATATGCATAAACTCAAGTTCTCCAGAACCACTTTAACTTAGTGAAAAACATTGCTATCATAACAGACAAGCCTGTCACAACAACACCTCTTAACAATCCTAACCAAGCATTTCCATTCAGCATACCCAAATATCCACTTAGTCCTAAAAGATTAATCAAAGGCATCACCACCAAATTCGGAGTTACATAAGCTATCATAGGATTTTTTCCAGCCATCTCCAATGGTTTCATCAACTTTTCACAACGATAAACATCACAAATTACAATGAATGCCAACAAGGCCATAAAAGCCAATCCTGATGTTACAAAATAATAGCTATAGGTTGAGTGATCCTTACGAATTCCACCTTCATAAGCCTCAAAGAATAAGCCTAACATCAACAAATAAGCTCCGACCATAAATAATTTATGCCAACAAGACGCATCATTTCCCGGCATTCTAAGCAAACGCTCCAACAAGACCAATAAACCTATGGTCAAAAAAAGATTAAGTACAAGACTGCGCGTATAAAGACCATACAAATTTACAACAACAATCAATACAGAAATCAGCAACACCCATAATGTCCGACGATTTTCTAACGACTGCATTCGATCTTGCTCCGTCCTAACAGACATCCACTCCTTCAAATATTCCCCTGCTATTGTTCCCGGAATAACTATAAACAGGTATTTTAAATAATAGAACCGATACATCCACGGAAGAGGAGAAAAATCCATAAATTCTTTCTGCCAAGAGCCGTCTGTAGAACTACCTAAAAAAATAGCCATAACAAAAGGCAGTATACCTATCCGCCACCACTTATTATGCTGTGTGAACAAATAGGAAAAAGAGCCAAACAATGCCATATTAGCCAATACCAATATAATAATATTACTAAATGAGAGGCTAAACTTGCGATCACCCGCATAAGAGACAGACAGCAAAAGATAAATTGCTACTCCATACGACAAAAGCTCTATCAGTACCCGCATCCAAGACGGTATCTTCAAAGGAATCTTCATAAACATAGGAAACATTAATAAAAAAACTCCTATGGATAATAACCAAGCCGTAGCATCTTGAGGAGAAGATGTCACCCAAGGATACATATGCTGAATAAATATTGCAAAGAAAGTCAGCCTCATACCACGCAACAAACATTCCCACATAATCCGCCAAGTCGATTCTCCCTTCTCTATCTTCCCACCTATCGAAAACGGGAATGCTGCTCCCATGGCAAACAGAAAAAACGGAAATACCAAATCGACCCATGTAATTCCCAAAATTGTAGGATCAAAAGTATGATTCGAACGCGGCCCTACCTGTGCATGATACATCCAACCAGGCAATACTCCAGAAGCAATGGTGCCTGACAAAATCATTGTAACAATAGCATAGCCACGAAAAACATCTAAAGATATAGCACGTTTCATTTTACACCCATCAATTTGTTACTTGTTTCTATAATTTACGAAGAATGAAGATAGCTTTCCCAAACCTTCATAAAACCAAAAGCACTCATTAGAAACTTGATTGCGTCGGTTACACTCTACCATCTTCCTCAAATAATCTTCCGTCGGATTATAGTCGCCATTCTGTATCAAAACACCCGGCATAAACTTTTTTCTATCCTTTGCCTCAACGTAAGACAACTGCTGCGCCAAAGTAGACTGATAAGAGTCTATGTCATAACGATAATGTTGAGGAATCACCAAATCCACATATCCTTTATCCAACCAAGAAGGCCAATCTTGCAAATATTCGTTTTTACACCAAGGGAAAACACTCGGAGCACTTGAAACAATCAAAGAAGACTTCTGCAGTTTCACTTCTTGATAGAGTTTTGCCATAAAAGTTGTCAATTTTTCACATCTCCAACTTACCCACTCCCCATTCTTTTCATCCATAGGAGGTTCGGCTTCGTGATGTTCACTCTTATACAAATTACGCGTATAGTCGTCATATCCGCCTTCAGACGGCATCGCCGGCAAACGATCATCTCCTTGTATGCCATCCACATCATAACTTTGGACAACCTCTTTCACCAAAGAGAGTAGGAATCCCTGCACTTCAGGATGCAAGCTATTCATCCACACAAAGCCATTCTTCATCAACAGAGCGCCTGTCTTATCACGGGCAGCCCAATCAGGCTTAGCCTGCAGAATCATCCCTCCATTCTGTCCATACGATGCTGCAAATCCATACTCAAACCACGCATGTACTTTAATATTATGAGCGTGTGCCTCGTCTATTATTTCACGCAACGGGTCACGTCCCTGATATTTTTCCATCATCTCTACACCAATCAAGTCTTTCATTATTCGACTGGGATATAGAGTCCTCCCGTTATTCCATACTACCACAAAAATATGATTAATACCATATTCTTCACATACGTCTACAGCCTTCTTTATATTTTCTTTCGAATCCAATACCTGACTTGCCGAACTTGTTATCCAAACACCCGAAAAATATTCAGGGGCAGTAGTTCCTCCCTCGGGCTCTTGAGGAGTATCGCTACTACAAGCCCCCAAAGGCAACATCAAACATACATACATCAAAACCTGCATCAAAGCCTTCTTCATCTTAAATTCCTCCACCATTAATCGTTATACATTCGCTACCTTTACTACTTTCTTCTTCCGAAGCATCTATATCAAAATATATAGAATCCGGACAGCGCATATCCGTAAATCGTCCCTTATGCATAGGCGCCTTCACCACTTCGTCCTTATAGAAACGGAACAAATAAGTCTCTTTCCAACAACTATTTTTGACCAGTGTTTGTGTCGGCTGTACCGGTTTTCCTTCATTAGCTACTTGATCTATAGCATTTACGCGTTTGAATTCTCCAATATTTCCTTTCTTGTATCCAGCACATTCATAATCTGTTTCAAAACGTTTGCCTGCACCATCTACAACGAACTTCAATTTATAATCATCTACAATCTGAATGGATATAGTAACCTCTTCGCCAGGATACCAATAATATCTTTCTTCGGCAGGTGCATTGGCATAATTTTTCTCTTGACCACTGATATGGTCAGTTCTGCGCATAAAAGGTCGAAATGCCTTTCGCTCCTGACTAACAACCCCACTTTCTTTCACCACCTCCCAAGTCAAACCTATGTCTGTTTCTTGACCGCCCATATTACCTCCCAAATAAACGGAAGGATTGTCCAAGTATTGTCCCGGCTTATTGGGATTCTTTCTATTTTCATCAAACTCAATTTGAGGAAGTACAACGGTTCCACCAATACCTAACCATTTATCCTTACCAGAAACAGCTTTCCGGTAATATGCGCCATCAAAACACTTCTGAGCGAAAGGACGCGTTTCATCTTTAAAGAACGTATTTATCGGATCCTCTTCTACGATATCTTCCGTAACTTGTCCATTTCCACAAGAGCAGAAACATAAAAGGGCTAAGCAAGATGCCATTTTCAATGCCATATTCATAATCAGTCTGATTTATTAAAAATAAGGGTGCATCACAATGCTTTTTTCGCCTGACACACCCTCATTATTCATTCGCTAAAAAACAGTTTTATTCAAATTCATAAAGATACAATCCTAAGTTCGTACAAGCAAAAGCCACATACAACTTACCATCAATAACTACCATATCAGCATCCATCGTGGCATTAGCATTTCCACCTTCTACCTTCATTGTACGCTTGAAAATAGGATGCTTATAAGAATCCAGCTGGCCATCCGTTATATCACAAATCCACATCGTACCTTTGTTATTATTATGGGAAACAAATGCCAAATAATCACGTCCGTTGTAAGATATAGTCTTTCCATCCGTGGTTGACATTCCTGAGAAGCGTTGAGTTTCGCTCATCATGTCACTCAAACATATTACGCCCGAATTGTCCATTTTTGCTGTTGCTGCAAAACCAAGATATCCCTTCTTATCCATAGGCATAGCGCATATACTCCAATAATAACTTGTTCCTGAAATCGGGAAAGAATATTTTTTTGGAGTAGAGTTCAATACACCGCCTGAAACTGTCCATACAAAAAGATCTGTCTTTTGGGCAATAGTCAATACGATTGTGGCATCACCATCCAACGAACCTGTAACATTAATACCGGCAGCACGAGGATTATAATCAACCCCCAAACTTGCCTTAGAGAATGAAATATACTCACTTCCCTTACCTGCAACGTTATCCCATTTATAAATCCATTGTTCTCCACCGCTCATACCAAGAGACAAAGCCAAAACCTTCCCTTGCTCATCTGTTGCAAATTTACGGAATCCATAACCTGTAGGATTCACACCTTCTGCAGACAGCTGCCCGGCTTGTTCACCATTGAAAGTATAGTATACAGGAGTTTTGGTAACTGAAGTGTAATTGCCAGCCAATAAATATTGATCACTAAAACCAACAGCACACAAGTCATTGGCTCCAAAGCCTAATTCCGAATAAGATTTTGTCCAAAGAGGCTCAAAAGAGAGCTGTGGTACACCTATCACAAATTCCGTTGCAATTCCGTTTGTTCCAGTCACTGTAACAACATTAGCACCAGTCATCAAATTCAAACCTTTGCCGGTAAAGCCCTCTTCAACTATGTTACCAAATCCAACTTTCAATTCCACATCTACAGAAGAAAAGTTCATTAATGCCGGAATATAAGGAGTCAACACATTATTTTCTACCACAAGAGAATCAGATTCTACTCCATTTACAATAATAGCATCAATAGACGCTGGGCCAACCGGTCCAGTAGTAAGTATCAACTCATACGGATACACAGTTTTCTCATCAACTCCCAACAAAGAAAAATTACATGGATTGGTATAATCCTTAGCAACTCCATTTTGAAAATCCTGCAATGTACCGTTTGCAAATTCAAGTGTAACCTCTAAAGCCATCAAATCTGTACCCTCAGGAACCTGAACAATTATTCGAGATGCACTTTCATGAATATCTTCTGCTGCAATAGTCAATCCTTTCACCACCAACGACAGCAACTTCGGAGCTGACTTAATACATAAATCTGTTTGAACAACCGTACCATCATAACCCTTGATTTTAATCGGGAGGGGCTTCCTACAATCATATTCCACTTCATTCACAAAATTCTGAAGTTCACCATTAGCCACCAATACCTGTAACTTAGAGTTTGACAAATCCTTACCGGCAGGTACCTCAACCACAGTTTCCGTTTCTGTTATAACAGAAGGAGTAAACAACTTACTATCAATCTTAACTCCCACAATACGTACTGTTTCAAAAGAACGATTATCATCATCGTCAGAACATGACACAAACATTGTTGTAAAGAACAATGCTATAAAGAGCAATGCCCCATTCAATTTAATCAAAATATTTTTCATTATAATTCTTCGTTTTATATATTATTTATTCATAATGGAATAAGCTATTCTCATCTGTTCGAAAAAATTAGCCCAATCCACATAGCAATAATCAAAAATCATCAATCCAGCAGAATTCTTAAGCGAAGCCCCCAACACTCTTCCCTGATTAGGAACTTTCAAATCCGGTAGACTAATAGATCCTAATATAGGACATTCACCACATGTCAATATATTGCCTAAAGTGATATAACGATTCACCTCTTTAGCCGTTTTATAATAAGTACCTATCATCAGAAAATCCAAATATTTCAAATAGCTGGTCTTGTTATATTCCTCGCCGTAAATCACACTCTCTGGAAATCCCAAACGTGAATTATACGAGAAAGAACGACTGGCCCAATTCACTCCATTCTGATAATAAACCTCATACCATGATCCCACATAAGCAGCCATCTTCAAATTCGGATTCTTTTTGTTTTTATACAAATCCACCAAATTTCTAACACGCCCAGTAAAATCAGAGATTGTCTGAGAACGAAAAGTTATCCATTCTTTAAAATACTTTCCCTTCACCATTGTCCCCAACGAATCGATACGAAAAGCATCAGCAGGAAAATTATCCAATCGTTTGCCCTGCGCTGCGAGATAATCTTCAAAAGCATTACGAGATGCATAACTAAAATCAGCATACAAATTATCATAACGGCAACGGTCTAATACAATGCCATCCACATTGTAATTTTTAAGAACCTCTTCCACGCGAAGCAACTGATAGTCCTGTACCTCCTTATTAGAAGGATTCACAAAAGCCAAAGCAACAAGTTTACCTTCTGCAGCCTCTTTACCACGCGTACTCTCTGTTATTTTCAGCAATTTTCCTTTATCTTCAGGACGTTGTACAATTTCTTCCCAATCTTTATGCTGTCCTAATATTGCAGAGTCATGAGTTGTTATATTACCTTCCGTAAAGAAATTGAAACTAACATACACTTTAATGCCTGCTGCATGGGCTTCTTCCAAAACAGTTTGAAGCAAATCAAATCCGGTATCTTCCACTTTCTTCTTCGGATTGGAAGTTGCCGTATAATAAGGACAATGGGAAAGATCATTTTTCCGATAAGAGACATAACCTTCCGGCCCCTTAATATCCAGACCAATCGCTGTAAAATCGGCTGACTTTACGTTTTTTATCATGGCAGAAACAGCTTCCCTGTTCACAAGTACCTTAGCATTTGGAAATTGTTCTACCCACATCACACGCTCTTTTTGGTCATCCTGCTGACTTTTCACATAAAAGGTCAAAGACTGTTTACCTACCTCAACCCCATCCTGCATCAAGAGCAAATCAAAATAATTGGTACCTTGCTTCAAGTCCAAATTAGCCTTAAACTCTCCATTTCTACTGACGGGTAATACAATCGAAGAATCACCTTGCTTCAAGAACAACTGATGCCCCTCTTTCTTATTGTAAGAAGTCACAATACCCTTGACCTCTACCGATTTTCCTGTTACAGTTTGCATATAGTCATCCTTCAGTTCAATCGTAGGCAGCGTCTTTCCTTCTTTTGCTGCAATAACCTGCTTCAAAGAGACTATCTCACCGTCAATACGCAATTTTACAAGGTCTCCAATCCTGAAATTTTCAGCAACAAATTTTTTCCACCCGGCAAAAGTGTAGTCGTCGTCTGATGCCAACAAGACAAATCCTCCCGCAGGCACAGCTATCTCCAGCTTTTGAGTATAGGAAGGGCGAATGTTTTTATCCACCCCTCCATTTACAATAGCTGTTACACGCATATTCTTATCAATCTGCAAAGCCGTATACACCGTACGATCAGACTGAATTTTCGAGTTGAATGCATCCGAGAACAAATAAAGACAGTTACTTACCTTCTCCCAAAATGGCTGGTCTACAAAGCGTATTTCCTTTTCTGGTCCTCTTACTACCAATGTAGGGTCGGGACTTGGAGCTTCAATAGTCACTTTTTGTTGAGCACACACAAAAGAAGCAAATGCAATAAATGCTATGTAACAAATCAATTTTTTCATACTAACTATCATATTATAATTCTTTCCAAAGAATTACTCGCCATAGCCTAAGTTCTGTGTCAGCCACGGGCACTTGTTACGCTCCGTTTGCGGAATAGCCCATAAATAGAATTTATCCTCCCAAGTACGGTCTTTATCACGCATACGCAACTTAGCTGCAAACTTAGCATAGCTGGCTATGTCATTCAAATCTCTTTCTGAGCCAGGTTCACCATAAGAAGGCACCATGTCAGAAGTTGCCTGCTCATATCCGTCAGGATATATCCCCTTAGAAGCATCGACACCTACCGGCAAAGGATAACCATATGTAGGTTCTGCGTTTTGCAAAGCACCTGTACGCCAACGACGCATATCAAACAGCATTAAAGCCTCTTTTGCCAACTCTACCTTTCTTTCACGACGTACAATTTGACGCATCTTAGCCTGACTGTTTTCACGAGTAGGATCAACTGTCAGGATGCCAGGCATACCTACACGAGCACGAACTCGATCAATTGCGTTAAATACTGTAGCATCCAATTCATTCAATTCAATTTTAGCTTCTGCATAAGTCAGCAGCACTTCAGCAAAACGCATCAGATGAATGTTATAGGTAGGAGTCGCAGAAGCTTCGTCATCAAAATGGTTGTATTTTTTCCATGCAAATCCTACTCCGCTAAATACATAACCATATTGAGCAACAGATCCCTCATAATCCAAATTAGCAACCATTTTCTCTGCACCGGTTTCATCCCACGATTTAGTCTGAGGATTAAATAGCTCCATCAAGAATTTCATCTTATTCGAACCTGTATTACCAATAATCGTATCATGATGAGTATAAACAGTCTCTTTCAAACGAGGGTCCCTACTGATAAAAGGCTTCTTAGGGTCATAGCCCGAACCGACCTCATCAATACGTTTACCATTCTTCATTTCATAAGTATCTACCAATTGCTGAGTAGGAAAACGGCCACTCTGCCCAATCATACGACATTGCTCTCCCAATGACATATAATGATAGCTTTTATCACCGAAATCAGAGAACATCATAAACAACATACTCTCTTTCTTAACATCAGACTTCATCTGTCCAGTACGAGTAAATAAGTCCTTATAATTTATAGCTAGATCACGCCCACTCTCATTTATCACTCTTTTGGCTGCGGCAGCAGATTCTTTAAAATAGATTTCAGCTTGCGCTTCATCTTTCACAGCATCACGACCAAAACCAAATTTACACCAAGAACCTGCATAAAGTCCCATACGGGCTTTCAAGCCCAAAGCAACAGACTTATCAACACGTCCCCACTCAGACGCCTCCCAAGGCAAAATTGATGCTGCTTCCTCCAAATCAATCATAATCTTATCTACAACTTCTCTCCATGGAGTACGAGTCATATTCTTGAGTTGTTCAGCAGTAACCGATGTTTCAAAATAAGGTATATCACCCCACAATGAAACTAACTGCATGTTATAATGAGCTCTCAAAACTTTAATTTCTGCCAAATAAACTTTAGCCTTATCAGACAAAGTATTATAAAAAGGAGCCGCTCCATCAAGTACAGAATTACATCTTGCTACAGAAGTGTAAAGGGTAGCCCAAATAAATTCTGGAGTAAAATTTGTACGAGAATCTATATTTCCCACTCCCATAGAACTATTATCAGCACGCTCAATTCCAAAAGGAGTATACATATCCCATAATATAGACAAAGGAATATTACTGCTACTTCCATTCGTATGATCCATCTTTAACAAAGCATAACAAGCTGTTGCACCTTGTTTTATAGCTCCTTCATTATTATAAAAATCTGAAGACAAATATTCGCTCATAGGCTCACGATCTAAATAATCGCTACAACTTGTAAAAGAAAAAGTCACTAAAAACAAAGCAAAAAAAGCTTTGACATTCAATATATTTTGCATATACTATTTTCTATTTTAAAATTTTAAATCTAAGCCAAATGTAAAAGTTTGCATAATAGGATAGAATTCACCTCCCTGAGTTCCACTATAAGAAGCTTCAGGGTCATAACCACTATAAAAATCACTTATCGTAAATAAATTCTGTCCGCTAACATATAGTCTTAAACTAGCAATCTTCAATTTACTAGCAACAGCAGAAGGCAATGTGTAACCTATAACCAAGTTTTTTAAACGACAATAAGAAGCATCACGTACCCATTTGTCTGATTTCACGTAATTATCTGAAGAATTTGCCTCTGGCACAAGAATAGGATACTCGGCATTCTGATTTTCCGGCGTCCATGAATCCAACTGATGTCTAAAAAGATTTGATCCATTGGCAAATGGCTTCAAACCTATTCCACTCATATAAGCAGAACGTTGTCCAACACCTTGAAAGAAAACTGTTAAATCAAAATTCTTCCAACCTGCATTTAATGTCAATCCATACTCAAAATGAGGAAATGGGTCACCTAAATAAACCATATCACGCGAATCTATCAACATAGGATCAGTATCCTCGCCCTTATATACTTTTTTATATTTCACAAAACCTGGACGTGCAGCATTACTCAATTTAGGCGAATTTGCAACATCATCCCAATCTTTATAATATCCGTCAGTCAAATATCCCCATATACCTTGATTAGGATAGCCTTCTACCAATGTTTTATCCTGCGAATTCAAGCCATTCAAATCCGTAATTTTATTACGATTATCATTAAGTGTAAATGTAACTCCATAAGTAAAATCATTAATCTTATTTCTGTGTCCAATACTAATTTCCCATCCTTTATTGGACATATCACCCGCATTTGAATATGCTGGTTTCATACCAGCATAATACGGCACAGGGAATTTCATTAGCATATCATATACATTCTTAATATAATAATCTGCGGTAACTGTCAACAAACCGTTCCACATGCTCAAATCAATACCTAAATCAAATTGCTTTGATTTTTCCCAAGTAATATCTGCATTAGACAATGCAATCTGAGCTACTCCCGGAGTCAATTCTTTATTGTCACCCAAATAGTAACCATAACCTGGATTTATTGTAGAAGCATAAGGATAATTACCAATATTTTGGTTTCCTAATAGACCGTATGAAACCCTTAATTTCAAAATGTCAACAATATCGTTCGCTTTTTCCATAAAGTTTTCTTGGGAGATAACCCAACCAGCCGATACAGATGGGAAGAAACCCCAACGGTTATCAGGCGTAAAGCGAGAAGAACCATCATAACGCCCATTGATCTCCAATAAATAACGCTGCTTATAATTATAATTTAAACGAGCATACCATGACATTATAGCCCACGAATTAGCTCCTCCACTAGATGTAGCTGTAGATCCATCACCATTATCCAGATAATTCTGTCCTAAATCAAAACCCTTCTTTCCTCCAGAGAATGAGGTATATTCACTATCTTCTGCTTGGAAACCAACTAATAACTTAGCATAGTGATCTTTTATTGTCCTCTCATAAGAAGCTTGAGCTCGATAATAATTCCGAATTGTTTGATTCCAAGATTCTGTAAGTCCATCCTGTGCCGGATAATTTCCCAAAACTTGTCCTTTCAAAGACGTTGTATAAGGAGTGATTAAACTACGACCACGATTCGTCACTTGTCTACGAGAATATTGACCTATTATATCCAGTCCTTTTATAGGAGTCAATGTCAAAGTTCCATTAACCAACGCTTCAGTTGACGTAGTTCGTTTTTCTCCACTATCATTGGCCATAGCAGTCGGATTCAGACCATTTTTTCCATATCCCCAATTACCATCCAACTCTTTTGCTGCTGAAATAGTCGGCAACATATATAAAGCCTGGTTGATAATTGATTTAGGACTTCCCATTCCCGGGTTTGACAAATTAGATTGGCGCAAATTAGTCTCCAAGCCCAACTTAGCCCAAGGTAAAATCTTAGCATCAGCATTCAATCTCAAATTGGTTCTATCATAATTATCATTAGGGATCAAACCATCTTGATACATATAAGAACCAGAACCAAAGAAAGACAAGTTTTCACTACCACCACTTACTGTGACATTATGATTATGCATCAATGAATAATCACTAATGGTTTCTTCCTTCCAATTTGTATCATATCGGTTCCAATTATCTGGACGCAAAGTACGCTGTTCCTCTATCAATTTTAATTGTTGAGCTCTCTGAGTCTCTGTCACCGTCATACCAGCATTATCCCAAGAATTCAATTCTGCCTGCAAATATTCCCAAGCTGCAACAGGTTCGGGCATATTAGTAGGACGTTGAATCGTTACATATCCACTATAAGTAGTAGTAATCTTTCCTTCTTTTCCTCTTTTAGTTGTAATCAAGATAACACCATTCGATGCACGCGAACCGTAAATAGAAGCAGAAGCCGCATCTTTCAATACCGATATAGATTCAACCGTATTAGGATCTACTTGATTTATATCCGTTTCAATGCCGTCCACCAATACCAAAGGATCCTGATTAGAATTAATAGAACCTATACCACGAACACGAATTGTAGATCCGTCTGCTCCCGGCTGTCCTGAAGTCTGTTGGATTGTAACACCAGGCATCGCTCCTTGAAGAGCCGTTGACAAAGAAGCTACATTTCTCTTAGTCAAAGTCTCAGAACTTACAGAAGAAACTGCTCCCGTCAAAGTTGCTTTTTTCTGCTTAGCATAACCTACAACCACCGCTTCTTCCAGTTGAATAGCATCTACAGACAATCTAATGTCCAATCTACTCTGATTAGCAGTAACCGTTTGAGAACGGTACCCAACATAAGAGAATATAAGTTTACTTCCTTTAGGCACATCAATAGAATATTTTCCATCAATGTCCGTCACTGTACCTTTATCGGTACCAGCAATAACAATTGTAACACCGGGTAATACATCCATATCATCCGAAACCACTCCTTTTACCGTTAGATTCTGTGCTTGCATACAGACAGCCCCCAACAAACATAGTAAAAACAGGATTTTTTTCATAATTGATTAATTAATTTTGATTTAGTAATAGATTAATTGTTTTTTCCCATCTCATATTCCAAGACTCCTCCATTCATAATCTCTTGATAAGATATGGCAGAAGAGTCAACCTCTACTCCATTCAATTTAACAGATTGGATATAGATATTTTCATTGGAGTTGTTTTTTACTTTAATTTTCAATTCCTTGCCATTCACCAACTTCAACGTTGCCTCATTACATAATGGAGTTCCAAAGACAAAAGTCCCATCAACAGGATTAACCGGATAAAAACCTAATGCAGAGAAAATATACCAAGCTGACATTTGGCCACAATCTTCATTTCCAATCAACCCATCCGGTTGAGTTGAATAAAAATTGTTATACACTTGACGAAGCAAACGAGCCATTTTCTCATTTTCTCCCACATATGCATACAAATATAGGATGTGATGACTAGGCTCATTTCCATGAGCATATTGCCCTATCAAACCTGATATATCAATGGAGGCGCCTTCATTCAATTCTGAACTTACCGTAAACAAACTATCCAATTTTGAAACAAAGCGTTCTTTCCCACCAAAAAGTTGAATCAAACCTTCTGGGTCGTGAGGAACAAGCCAAGTATACTGCCATGCATTTCCTTCCACATAATCATCTTCCAAGTGCACACTATGAAAAGGATCGAAATTCATTCGCCAATTACCATCTGATAATTTACCACGCATAAATCCCAATGAAGCATCAAAATAATGTGTATAGTACTTCGAACGCTTTAAAAATAATCGGTAATCTTCTTCCTTATTCAAATCCTTAGCCAACATAGCAACAGCATAATCATCAACAGCATACTCCAACCCCCTAGCAACAGACCAAGAAACTTTATCAGCTGGAATAAATCCTTGATTGCGTACATAGTCCAAACCATTTTCATTCATCTGTTCTATACTCCGAACAGCCTTGAATGCACGCTCCTTGTCTATACCTTGAATGTTTTTCAAACAAGCATCTACAATGATAGGGATGGAATGAACACCCACCATGCAACTAGTTTCATTACCAGCCAAATGCCACACAGGCAATGTACCTTGACAATCATAAATATCTAATAAAGTATTCACATAATCAGCAACCTTACCATCTATCAACGTATTCAAAGGTTGTACAGCCCGATAAGTATCCCATAAAGAGAATATAGTATACGGAGTAAAGCCCGGAACGGCCTTATGTATCTTGCCATCTGCCCCTCGATATTTTCCATCAGCATCAGCAAATATTGAAGGTGAAATCATCGTATGATACAAGGCTGTATAGAATATCTTCTCTGCATCATACTCTGCATGAAAATCAATTGTCCCTAAACATTGGTTCCACTTGGCATAAGCTTTGGCCTGCACTGCATCAAAATCTTTATTGTTTGACTCTTTTGCCAAATTCAACGCAGCTCCATCTTCCGATGTGTATGAAATACCTGTTTTCACCACCAAAGGCTCATCAAGACAACCAAAATTTAAAAGTCCTCTAACGGCTTTATCTTTCTGATAAAGTTTAAAATCACGTATAGGAGCAGAAAATATTGTATTAAAAAAGACCCGATGATCCATAGCCCATTCATCCGAAATGCGATAACCCGAAATAGCCGTATCATTCAATTGCACTAATTCAGCTTTCAAGGTTCCTTTACGCATTATTAATGATTGTACACTTTCATCCAAGTCAACAACCAGCTGTGCCTCTACTGAATCCGGATAAACATAACTATGATAACCAACTCTTTCCGTTGCTGTCAACTTTGCTGAAATACCATATTTTTCCAAAGAGACGGAATAATAACCAGGAGTTACATATTGTGCTTTTTTGGAGAAAGAAGAGACATAATCCTTAGGATACAACATATCCACATTACCATTTACTCCATGTACAGGCATAAATATAATATCACCTAAATCAGCAATTCCGGTTCCGCTCAAGTGCGTATGAGCAAACCCAATAATAGTAGAGTCTGAATCATGATAACCAGAACACCAATCCCAACCCTTAGATAAGTTATTGGGGCCCAATTGTACCATACCATGGGGGACAGAAGCTCCTACAAAAACGTGTCCATGTCCTCCTGAACCAATCAACGGATCAACCAAAGCCACATAGTCTCTTTGCTTATTCTCTTCTTCTTGAATCTGTTTGCACCCGCAAGCACACACTAATAACATAAGAACAAGAAGTATACTTTTAATGTTTTTCATATTCTTTATTCAGATATCTCTTCAAGTTTTCTGTCCAATATAATTACCATAAACATCAACTTGTTTTTTATTGAATGGATCCAAAATCTTATCAATCAATAAAGCCATTTTCGCACGAGAGACATTTTCCGTCCAATCAACATTTCCCCATTGGAACTCAGTCCAAAGTTCCTCTATTTTTTTATCCACATCCATATCGATACCTTCGCTTACAGCTATTTTCTTTATCAAATCAGCAGCCTCTCGCAATGATACGGGTAAATTACCTTCGATTGTAACACCCACACTCGGATATACATCAGACAATCCCTGTAGTTCATTCTTTACCAACAATGCATCAGCTCTAAACCAAGTTTGATTAGACCATTCTACATTGCGTCCTACTCCTTTCATAATACCTGTAGAACCAATCCGTTGCAATGATGCGAACAAAGGAGAATCAACTGGCACATCCAAATAGGGCAACAAATAGCCTCCGGCCTCCAAAATCTTATTCTGCACATCACGTACCGATACCTCGGCTATCTTCTTGTCCTGTTCGATGGATAAAGCTGCCAAAGTTCCTGCTGCTTGTCCTATCTGCATAACCACAGGCTGCAATCTAGTAGTTCCATTCACTATGTTCGACACAGAAATTGATTTTTCCGCAACAATCAAACCTTCCACATTCTGAGGTATCAAAGTTCCTAACGGCAAACCGTAGGATGGTATCGGATAGAAATATAAATTAGGAAGTTTCTCTTTACCTTGATAACGAGTGTGATGATGGTCTACCGGATAATCACCTACTGCGATACATGTCCTATATAATTTTTCTTTTTGATCAAATGGTTTTGTGATATGATTCAACGTGAAACGTACTTGCCCATGGATGCGACGTGATTCCCTATGATAAGGAATAAACGGCAACTTATCTTCCGTAGGATACTCATCATCCGCCAATCCCAATGTATTATACCCCAACTCATGCTGCAAGAAATATACAAAGCACATTGTATAATGTTTGGCCGCTTTCAAAGCCTCCTCACGTTCCTTTGCTGACATCTCCACCAGATTGATATAATAATCGTTGCCTTCAATCGGCCAATTAATCATATACTTGTTATTGGGTAATTTACCATAAGTTATCATCATATCTTTCGACCAGACGCGATTCGATTCTTTAGGAGAAACGCAAAGCTCGTTCGTACAAGCACATGCAAACTCATTGGGGCTATATCCTTCTGGACGCTGGATGGTCACATCCTTACCATAATCTTTCAATATAGCCACATACGTCAAATCCTGCACAATGCTATTGGCTGCTTCCGGTGCAATATCCTCACCTGTTTCATGCCTATTCTCCATACCGATATCATAACGGACTCCGCAAAGCTTTGCCACATCACCCAATTCTGTTGCATCTATTACAATCTTGGCCTCTATATCCTTCACTTTACCATTAGGCAAGTTAACCTGAACAGACCATTTTTGACCTTTTCGTTTCAACGTCTTCAACGAAGTTTTTTTCAAAACTTGCAAATTATTCTCGGCCGCAACCATTTCATTGAAAATTTCATTTCCTACAGAAGGTTCAAAAAGCACATTGCTTACCCATCCAGTTTTTAAAGAATCCAAACCTCCATAATGTACAGCCAGACGATTTTTGAATTCGCCCCATATCCCTGCAGGAAGATTATAATTACCATCTATCGCACTTACCCCAGCAGCAGTAAGCATACCACCCAGCCAATCTGTTTCTTCAACAATCAGAGTCTTTGCCCCCAAACGAGAAGCCTGAATACCTGCCGACACTCCACTGGCACCTCCTCCAATAATCAACACATCTATTCCCTCTTCATTCTTATTCACACATGAACTTCCCAAGAGAAAAGACAGCAGCATTGTTATAAGTAAACTTCTTTTCATAATATAAATATCTAATTAACTCTAAAAACGTATCACCACAACATCACTTATTGGCAAGTTCTTCCAAAGCCTGCCAACATTGGAACAAACCTCTGGGCACATGGAAACATCCTTTCCACTTTCCACCCTTCAGAGGAAGAAGCACTTCACCTCTACGACTTAGATAACCAAACCATTCCGGATGTTCTTTATCCTTAAAATGACTCCAAGTGTAATTATGCATCTTTTCAAACCATTCCAAGCATTTGGAGTCACCAGTCAATTGATACCCTTTAATCATAGAAATCAAAGTTTCAATATGTACCCACCAAAGCTTCTGATCCCATTCCAATTGTTGCGGGGGGAATCCGTTACGATCCATAAAATAGTATATACCGCCAAATTCTTCATCCCAACCGTATTCCAACATTTTCAATGCAGTATCTTTAGCCTTATTTATCAATTCCGGACGATTCAAGCGTTTGCCCAAATCCATAATAAACCACATAGCTTCAATAGCATGGCCGGGGGTTACCTGACGACCTTCAAAGCAATCCACCAAGCTATTATCTTCGTTCAGATTTTCCACAATAATTCCTCCTAGTTCCGGACGCAGAAATACTTCCATCACTTCATGGATACAAGTATCCATCGTCTTTAACAAATAGTCTTCAGCCAATAAATGTTCTATTTCCAACGCCAAATTGCAAAGTATCATTGGAAGAGCAAATCCTTTTAAGTTACGCGTACCGGGATGCTGCTTGTTCCATCGCCCCTTGGGATTGTCTACCTTAGAGAGAATGATATCGAACGTTTTCTTAGCTATCTCCGCGTATTCCCGGTTGCCGGTAGCGAGATTGAGCTGCCCGAACGCCATTGTTGCGAAGGTATAGGAGAAGATGTTATAGGGTTCCACCAGCGGATTACCTTGGCGATCGAGAGAGAAATACCAGTTATAGTGGCCGTCGTGGCCGTACTTTTTTAGGAACTCGCCGCCTTGAATGGCGCAGTCGAGCCACTCTTTACGTTTTTCCACCTTGTTGTAGAGCATGGAGAACAGCCATATTTCGCGCCCCTGCAGCCAGATAAACTTGTCCGTGTCGAACACCCGACCGTCACGGTCCAGGCATGTGTAGTAACCTCCGCATTCAAAGTCCTGCGAATGTCGCAACCAGAAAGGAAGTACATTGTCAAGCAACTCGTTTTTGTACTGTTCTGCTAATTTTTTAAAATCCATAATGGTATGTTTGAAGGTTATTATTTGTGATTCAGGCTTCGCAAGTCCGAAACCTGATTATTATAAATAAGGTCGATTTTATTCTTTCTTCATCCAGTAGCATTCTATCTCCTCCAGCGACTTGCCTGTGGTTTCTGGAAGCAGTTTCCAGATTATCAGCATGTAGGGCACGCACATGAGGGCGAACAGCAGGAATGTTCCGGTTGGAGTAAGATTCTGGAGCATCCAGGGGGTGAGCTGGCCCACAAGATAAGTACCTATCCATAGGGCAAACCCGGCGATGGACATAGCCATGCCGCGGATGCGCGTGGGATACATTTCGGACAGCAGTACGAAGATGACCGCACTAATGGAGATGGCACAACAGAAGACGTAGAAAAGAAAGAAGAAAAGTAGAAAAGAGTTGGGTAGCCTCATGCTTTCGCTAAAGTGAAAGTAGAAACTGATGAATAGCAACGAGAGCACCATTCCGGACACACCGTAGTAGACCAGCTTCTTGCGTCCCACCTTATCAATGATGAATACGGCAATGATGGTAGTCATTACATTGACTATGCCCACCAGCACCTGGCTGAACAAGGCGTCACCGCCCGACAGACCGGCCTTCTCGAAAATAGAGGGACCGTAATAGAGTACGGCATTCACACCCATAAACTGACCGAGAATGGCAATGGCGGCACCTATCAGTACGGCCTTGAAGATGCCTGGTTGAAGCAGGAACTTCCAATCAGATTTAGCCTCGGAGCAGATAACGGATTTGGTGTCTTGCAACTGGGCATTCATCTCCGCCTCGGAGAGGTATATTTTACGGAAAATGTTTACAGCACGTGCATCACGTCCCTTCAGGATAAGCCAGCGGGGACTCTCGGGAATAAAGAAGATAATGCAAAAAAAGAGTACGGATGGGATTCCGGAGACTCCCAACATTCCCCGCCACACTTCGGACACAAAGATACGATTCATCCACTCGTTACCCAGCATGGTACCACTCTGCGAGAAATGAAGCAACTGGAAATTAGTGAGGTAAGCTCCTAGAAAACCGATAGTAACGGCAAGTTGGTAAAGGGAAACCAAACGGCCGCGATATTTTGCGATGGAAACCTCGGAGATATAAAGCGGTGAAACAATGGAAACGACACCGATACCGACACCTCCTAGAATACGTGCCATCACCAACTGGTCGAACGAATTGACAAATGCGCAAACGATACCGGACACGGAGAAAAAGATAGCGGCCACGAGCATCGTCACCTTGCGTCCCCAGTGGTCACTCAACTTGCCTGCCATCAACACGCCGATGATAGAACCTATCAATGCACAGCCGACAAACCAGCCTACCTGTATTTCATCAAGTGAAAAGCGTGATGTCACTTGCGAGATAGTACCTGAAATGACTGCAGCATCGTAACCAAAAAGGAAACCACCCAAAGCAGCCACCACAGAAAGGAATATCAGATAATGGAGATTTACTGTAGAATTCATGGTTATTGTACATTTAGCGTGCTTACTTGATGTGAAAATACTCCTTATAACGGTTGTACAGATGCCCTGCCTGTAGGTAGGCGGACTGAGGACTCATAAAATGGGAGAATTCAAAAGTGATGGCTTTGTCGTAGCCAGCACGTCTGGCAGCCTCCAGCTTCATTCGTAGCTTATCCCACTTAATAGGGAAAAATTTGATGGGCATATCTCGGTCGAAACTTTCGGCATTGGTCCAGCATTGCATGCCATACTTGTCTGCCAGTTTCTTGTTCACTGTGAAGAAGGCATCCAGTTCATCGTAGTCGATGTGCCCGTCCTGAAAGGCGCAAGCATCCACTACGTCGTGTATGCCGTCGAATATCTCGTTCCATTCGCGCTCGTGTTCATCCACTGACACAGCATCGGCTTTCGTCAGTAAACTGCCGTTAGCCATCACGGCCTTTTTCCCGTCAATCCACGGCGAGATGAAAGTGGGCAGACCTCCGGAAACGTCCTTGCACTGCTTGCCCATAGCATGGAAAGCATCGATAGCTCCCTTGGTAGCACGGCTTATCTCACCGCTAATATACCAACCTCCAAAACTCTTGTATTTGCTGCCATAGTTCTGCCAAACCTCGTCTATCACGTATTTGTTATCCTCTATCTCCCAAGAAAGGTCACCCGTATCCCAGTAACGTCCTGAATCATAGAGGCCAAAGTAAAACTTCATGCTGTACTTATCCGCTAGGCGAAGGAACATATCCAGCAAATCAACAGAAGGCATATAACACCCTTTGCCCAATAAATGCGCTGAAGGATAAGTGATGAATTTGCGATAGCCCGACCGGATCATTATGACCGTGTCAATTCCAATACTCCGCATATACCGAAAATCCTGATCCCATTCCATTTCCCCCCAATTCTGATGGGGAATATCATGGGATATCTCATCCAAGAACGTGCCGGTAATTTTAAGTGCATCGCCCATGGGGACCAGCATGGAAGAGGTAGACTCTTGAGAAAAGAAACAATCTCCATCACTCTCTCGCCCTAACAATGAAGGGGTCATGAATGCAGACGCACCCAACAAAGCGGTCCTCTTTAAAAAATCCCTGCGTGTTTTCATTATTAATAAAATTAAGATAAACTATTATATATAAAACCTATTGAATACGCTTTTTTAAGATAAAAATCAATTATGCTTTCCATTGTTTTAGATATTAATTGCTATTATTCAATTATCATGCTGCAAATATATATATATTTAATATCTTTGTAATGATTAATAAAGTATTTGATTAATATATAGCTAATACTTAACATATATTAATACATATATACTAAATAATTTACATAATAACGAATCAAATACGCAATATTTCAAACTAATTAATTCAAATATGTCAATATATTAAATCAAATAGAGCAAATAATATAAAAACATATACCTATGAAACAGAATTTATTAAAAGAAATGGAAGCCGGGAGCAAGAATGCACTCTTGAAAAAAAGGATTATCACACATTATATATATAATGGAAGTTCCACTATTACCGATTTAGCCAAGGAACTCGATCTTAGTGTGCCCACAACCACCAAATTCATCAATGAAATGTGTGAGGACAACTATATAAACGACTACGGGAAACTGGAGACCAGTAGCGGCCGCCATCCAAGTCTATACGGACTCAACCCAGAATCAGGATACTTCATTGGGGTGGACATTAAGAAATTTGCCATAAACATCGGACTAATCAATTTCAAGGGGGATATGGTGGAAATCAGGATGAACATACCGTACAAGTTCGAAAATACACAGAAAGCTTTGGACGAACTGTGTGCACTCATCCGAAGTTTCATAAAGAGAACAGAAATCAACGACAAGAAAATAATGAATATCTGCATTAACATCTCCGGAAGGGTAAATCCGGAATCAGGATATAGTTTCAGCATGTTCAACTTTTCAGAGCGTCCTTTGGCAGATATACTGAATGAAAAGATAGGATACCCGGTCTGCATAGACAACGACACAAGAGCCATGACCTATGGAGAGCACATGCAGGGATGCGTCAAAGGGGAAAAAGACATTATCTTTGTCAATATAAGCTGGGGGCTCGGAATCGGCATCATCATAGACGGGAAGGTATACACGGGAAAATCCGGATTTTCCGGAGAATTCGGGCACGTCAATGTTTTCGACAATGAAATACTGTGCCACTGCGGCAAAAAAGGATGCCTGGAAACGGAAGCCTCAGGGTCGGCACTGTACCGCATTCTGTTGGAAAGAATCGGTAGCGGAGAAAGCTCCATACTGTCAAAACGGACTGCAGAAAATCCGCCCACATTGGATGAAATCATCACTGCAGTCAACAAAGAGGACTTGCTATGCATTGAGATAGTGGAGGAAATAGGCCAAAAACTAGGAAGGCAAATAGCTGGATTAATCAGCATATTTAATCCGGAACTAGTAATAATCGGAGGTACACTATCATCGACGGGAGACTATATAGTGCAGCCAATTAAAACGGCAATAAGGAAATACTCATTGAATCTGGTCAACAAAGACGCCACGGTAACTGTTTCCAAGCTAAAAGACAAAGCTGGAGTAGTTGGAGCCTGCATGCTGGCACGGAGCAGAATGTTCGAAATTTAAGACGGACGTTGCCGGTATAATGGGATTGACAAAGAGTATACCAAGAATGCAACTATCATATACAATAAATTGAAAAAGTGAGGCGGTAGTTAGTTACTGATAAAAGCACAGAATAAACCTGCATCATAATAACCGATTTCCAATACTGCCTCATATTATGGAATTCGGAAATATAAATTATTAAACTGTTAATAAAGAGAAGATGAAATTTATAGGATATACTCGGAAATATTACGAACATAACGAAGATTTGAGAAAATAGCTCCTAAGATAGGGACAAAAAAGCAAAAGGAAAAGTTAATTAATCCCGGAGCTCTTAAACATAAAAATTCAAAAAGGACTGGAAACGCCATTCAGTCCTTCATTGTCACTCTAGATCTTTTCATTGACGATGGTATTGTTTTCGTTATCCAGTTCAGTCAGCCTGCAACTGATATACACCTCCTATTTCTTTATGTTCCACTGGTCCGATACCCTTACTTCAATGGAAAGTTTTATTTGTTTGTTCCTGGCACATGCCACAAAATAGATATTCGCCGGTTTCTCAGACTTGGATTTGCAAAAGTTGAAACTACATCCAATCTCGTTTATGAAAAACTGTGCATTCATAAGGCAGTTCTTTAGGTTCGTTCTTTTTTTATGTTCTTAAATCCCGTTCTTTTAAAGCACATAGTGACGAATATGATTAATTTATAGCTCTTTGAGAATATACTGGAACAAATATTTCCACTTTCGAACAAAAAACGTATTTTTGTACTGAAAGAAAGAAAATTGTACTATGGCAATACATAATGCTCTGGGAAAAGCCGGAGAAGATGCGGTTGCGGCTTATCTGGAACATAACGGATATGTGATACGCGACCGGAACTGGCGGAAAAACCGTTTGGAACTGGACATTGTTGCCACCAAGGACAACGGATTGATTATCGTAGAAGTAAAAACCCGAAGTAACACGGAATACATCAAGCCGCAAGATGCCGTCAACTGGCAGAAAATACGCCGTATTGTCATAGCAGCCGATGCTTACGTAAAACATTTCCGCATTGACGCCCCCGTGCGCTTCGACATTATTACAGCAGTGGGCGATGCCGGTGCTTTCGAGATAGAGCACATCAAAGAAGCATTTTACCCGCCTGTGTTTTAAAAGAACCCTAACCCCTGAATACAATGAATATAGAAACCGCCCGCGAATATTGCCTCAGTAAAAAGGCCGCAACCGAAGATACTCCTTTCGGTGAGGATTTCCTCGTTATCCGGGTAATGGGAAAGATGTTTTTATGCATCAATCTCAACACTCCCGACCGCATCACCATGAAATGCGACCCGGAATACGCGCTGGAATTGCGCGACCGCTACAATGCCGTTGAAGGAGCCTGGCACTTCAACAAGAAGTATTGGAACCAGGTGCTCCTGGACAGTGATGCAGATGACAAACTGATAAAACATCTGATAGACCACTCCTACGAAGAAGTAATAAAGAAATTCACTAAAAAAATGCGCAATGAGTATGAAGCCCTGCCCTGAAATGTTTCCTTATCCGCTGATAGCGTTGGATGAAACCGACTCAACCAACCGGTACATCAGCCAGTTATGTAATGAATTGCAAGAATCCGTTGCTGAACTGACTACAGTTACAGCCGAATTTCAAACAGCCGGCAAAGGCCAGCGCGGCAACACCTGGGAAGCGGAAAGAGGCAAGAACCTGCTTTTCAGCTTTGTCCTCTATCCTACTTTTCTGGAAGCGCGCCGCCAGTTTATCCTATCACAAATCGTGTCTCTTTCCATCAAGGAAGAGCTGGACAGATGGTCGGACGAAATTACGATAAAGTGGCCGAATGACATTTACTGGAGAGACAAGAAAATATGCGGCATACTGATAGAGAACGACCTATCCGGACACTTCATCGGACGCAGCATTTCCGGCATCGGAATCAATATCAATCAGAATGAGTTTCACAGTGATGCCCCCAACCCGGTATCGCTGAAACAAATTACCGGTCAGGAACACGACCGCTATGAGATTCTATCGCACATACTGAAAAGGGTACAAATCTACTACAACGGTTTGCAAACGGAAGACAGCGGTACTTATACCGCCGAAATAACCGCCCGTTATGCCCGCTCCCTATTCCGCCGCAGAGGTTTTCACCCTTACGAAGATGCCGGCGGCAAATTCTCTGCCCGCCTGCTGCGTGTGGAACAAG
The DNA here is from genome assembly GCF_040928965.1 of Bacteroides sp. 2201st1_D9_2201SCRN_220225. Classification (NCBI taxonomy): domain Bacteria; kingdom Pseudomonadati; phylum Bacteroidota; class Bacteroidia; order Bacteroidales; family Bacteroidaceae; genus Bacteroides; species Bacteroides sp. 2201st1_D9_2201SCRN_220225. The sequence goes on from NZ_JBCODG010000021.1 coordinate 48,705, forward strand.
ACGGACGTTTTGTCCTGGAAGACGAGAACGGCAAGGAACGGGAATATTTATTTAAAGAGGTGCAATACATTATCTGATTAGACAAATTGGCAAACATTATCTTTATAAAACACGTTTTGTATGAAATCAATATATAAACCCATGAAGATACAAGCCTTAATTGTAGCCGTTATAGCAAGTTTTATCTTATATGGTTGCGAAGATAATGAAGCCAACTGTTTGGAACTCTCCGAATCGTCATTCAGCAATGTCGATGGCGACGGAGCCACATTAACGGTTTCCGTAACAAGCGATGTGGAGTGGCAAATATCCAAAACGGCACAATGGTGCAACGTCACTCCAGGCAAAGGCTCCGGAAATCAGACATTGACCCTGCAAATAGAAGCCAACCCCGACAGTAAAGAAAGAAAAGTTACAGTAACAGTCGCATCACCAGCCACCAAGATGAGCAGGAAAATAGAAATCACTCAAGCGGCTGGATATACACCCATAGAACAATATCACTACAATCTGCCGGTGGTTTTCCATGTGCTTTACCAAAACAAGTCCGACGCGCAACAGTATGTCAGTCCCAACCGCCTGTCTGAAATATTGAACGCAGTAAACCGGCTTTATAAGAAGAGCGTGCAAAGCGCAGACATGAACCTTACCTTTACACTCGCCACCGCAAGTCCGGATGGAGAAAAGACGGACCAGCCGGGAGTGGAATACATTTCATGGCCGGGCAGCTATCCGATAGATTGCGATGCCTTTATGAATGATGATATAAACGAAACTGCGGGAAAAGGGTATGTAAGATATGTATGGGACCCCAACAGATATATCAATATAATGGTCTACAACTTTGCCAATGAGCCCGGCAGTAATACAACGACATTAGGAATATCCCATCTGCCGTTTACCACAAAAGGGGCGAACAGCCTGGCCGGTCTCAGTGAAATCAATGTATCCCGATTAGAACTGAAAAACTTGTCCTTCCCCTATTGTGTATCCATCAACAGCCGGTTCATCAACGAAGAAAGTACGGCAACCACATACAAACCAGCAGACATTACCGTTACGTTGGCTCATGAATTAGGGCATTATTTAGGATTACACCATGTATTCTCCGAAACAGAAAGAGGAAACAGTTGTAAAGATACCGACTATTGCACAGATACCCCCACCTACAATAAGGAAGCATACGATATGAATTACGCATATATCGCGGCGAATGAACCGGAAAACTTCACATTTGCCAATTTGGTGAACCGTGAGAATTGCCTGACAGGCGAATCCTTTGTCTCACGCAATATCATGGATTACGCAATCAGCCATTCCGACCAATTTACTCCCGAACAGCGGGCACGCATCCGGCATGTCTTGTTATACAGTCCTCTGATACCGGGCCCCAAAGCCGTTCAGGAAGCAGACACCCGTTCTGCACCAGACGGACTTATGGAGTTGCCAATCCGTACCGCCAAATAGACATTGCTACAGGCAGGAAAAGAAAAGAGATGAACCGTCAATTATTCATCTCTTTTTCCAATTTCTTTATCCGCTCCAAGGTCTTCCCTGCTTCGGTAGACGGGAAGAGTTGAAGCACCTTCTGCAAGTACCCCTTAGCCTTGCTATACCCATTGGAGTAAATATCCGACAATCCGTTACGGTAACCGGCATACTGCATACGTGTGGGCGCTACGATTTTCTTATAGTTGTCCTCTAACGTTTTCTTCTTTTGCTCGGCTTGCAGGTAGTAATAGTTGCCCAAAAATATATTTGCCTGAAGATTGTCGGCATCCAAAGCCAGCACTTTCTCATAGAGCTTCATCGCGTCTTTCGTTTCACCGCGCATCATCTGCATCTCTGCACAGGCTACAAGTGCGGAAACATCTTCCGGATAATACTGCAGCCACTCCTTATAAAAAAGGTATGCCTTGTCGTAATTCCGTTTGTCTCTGTAGCAAACGGCCAGTTCCTGCGCAAGCCGCGGAGCTGCCGCAGTGGCTTTTCCAACGCTTGTCCAATAGAACATCTCCGTCTGTCCCGCATCCGCATCGGCAGCCTGACGGAACAGACTCACGGCATAATCGTCCTTACCTGCCGACAAGGCATCAGCCACCTTCTGCAACAATACATCTGCCGATTGTGCCAAAAGCGTCATCGGACACAGCAGGAGTCCGAAGAAAAGAAAAGTCAAGGTTTTCATTTTAAAGTGTATATAGTTAAACAGCCTGAAATATCCCAATAGAAATTCATCTACAAATTTACGGATTTCCGCAGCAATCGTCAATAGATGAAAGTAGAAATATAGTTAATCTTTCCCACTGTTTTTTCTTTTTCTGCGTACCTTTGCGTTCTCTTAAATAAAACATTGCTAATGAATCCCATAGACAGACAGATATTACAGATAGCCTTACCCTCCATCGTATCGAACATCACCGTGCCCCTGCTCGGGCTGATTGACGTAGCCATTGTAGGACACCTGGGTTCTCCTGCCTATATCGGCGCCATTGCAGTAGGCGGCATGCTGTTCAATATCATTTATTGGATATTCGGCTTTCTGCGTATGGGAACCAGCGGCATGACATCACAGGCTTACGGCAAGCGGGACCTGCCGGAAATTGTCCGCCTGCTGATACGTTCGGTGGGGATAGGACTTGCCGTGGCATTATGCCTTATCCTGCTGCAAGTTCCTATCAGGCAAGCGGCTTTCCAGATTATCCGCCCCACGGAAGAAGTCAGGGAAATGGCAACACTCTACTTTCATATCTGCATATGGGGCGCTCCCGCCATGCTGGGGCTATACGGACTCTCCGGGTGGTACATCGGTATGCAGAACTCCCGCATTCCCATGTACATAGCCATTACGCAGAACATTGTCAACATCATGGCAAGCCTCAGCCTTGTCTGTTTCTTCGGGATGAAAGTGGAAGGCGTAGCCTTGGGAACATTGATTGCCCAATATGCGGGTTTTCTTATGGGGCTGGCACTGTGGATGAACCGCTACGGCAAACTGAAGAAGTATATCGTTTGGAAAGGAGTGCTTCAAAAAGAAGCAATGATACGCTTTTTCCAAGTGAACCGCGACATTTTCCTGCGGACATTGTGTCTGGTAGCCGTTACGTTATTCTTTACCTCGGCAGGAGCCTCGCAAGGTGAAATTATCCTGGCGGTAAACACGTTGCTGATGCAACTCTTCACCCTTTTCTCTTACGTGATGGACGGTTTCGCCTATGCGGGAGAAGCCCTGAGCGGACGATACATAGGTGCCCGCAACCGGAAAGCATTTACCGATACCGTCCGGCATCTGTTTATATGGGGCGCCGGGCTGACCGTACTGTTCACGCTGGTCTATGCCTCGGGAGGCAATGCTTTTCTGGCACTGCTGACCGATGACCGGAACGTAATAACCGCCGCCGACACTTACTTCTATTGGGCGCTTGCCATACCCGCTGCCGGAATTGCCGCCTTTATCTGGGACGGCATCTTTATCGGCGCAACGGCAACGCGCGGCATGCTTCTCTCCATGGCAGCCTCAGCCGTCAGCTTCTTTGCGGTGTACTACGGATTCCACACGGTTTTAGGCAACCATGCCCTGTGGCTTGCTTTTCTTGTTTACCTGTCCATGCGGGGCGCTATGCAGACATTGCTCAGCCGGAAGGTTATGGAAAAAAGCTTTCACTAAAGGCATTTCACGATGAGGTTGCCATAAACCCCATTAATATTTATTCGCAGACAAATGAAAGCAAAAACAAACCATACCTATTATCTTTGCCCGAAAAAGAACGGAATGCCCGATATTACACCCAATCCCGAAAACACACTGCACATCAAGAACATGGTCTGCAACCGTTGCATCATGGTGGTGAAAAGCCAGCTTGAGCAACTGGGGCTGCACCCGCTTTCGGTAGAATTGGGCATCGCCGTCCTGCCCGACGCAATCAGCGACGAAACGTATCAGCGTGTAAAAGCCTCGCTTGAAACATTCGGATTCGAACTGATTGACGACAAGAAATCACAGACAGTAGAGCTGATAAAGGATGCTATCATCGAATTGGTACATTACGATGACAACGGACTGAAAACCAATCTGTCCGATTACCTGGCATCCAAGCTGCACCGGGACTACAGCGCATTAAGCAAGCTTTTCTCGGAAACAACCAACACCACTATCGAAAAATACCTCATCGCACAGAAGATAGAGCGTGCCAAAGAACTGCTGATGTACGGGGAACTATCCCTGAACGAAATAGCCGATATACTGAACTATTCGAGTGTCTCCTACCTCAGCGCCCAATTCAAGCATGTAACCGGAATGACTCCCAGTCACTTCAAGAAAATAAAGGGGAACAAACGCAAGCCGCTTGACGAAATATAAGCAGAATCTTATAAATCATATCCCGAATTTTGCAACTATCGGACAACTTCCTTGCCGTATCTTTGTTTCATAGAAAAGTTTATCCACATTAAACTAAAAGTTTATTCCTATTAAACTTCAAGTTTACTCCTATTGAACTTCAAGTTTATTCCCATTAAACCGGAAGTTTATCCTGGAAGAAATAAATTGTACTACTATTGATATGACAAACAAAAGCATCGTTCAAGAAACCTTTCCCGTAATGGGAATGAGTTGCGCCTCATGCTCCGCAAGAGTGGAAAAGACGCTGAACCGCCAGCCCGGCGTCCGAAAAGCAACCGTAAATTATGCTTCGGCAACGGCAACTGTGGAATATGACTCCCAGAATTGCTCTCCCGAAGCCCTGCAGCAGGCCGTGCAGAATGCCGGATACGACTTGCTGATTAAACAGGATGAGAATACACCGGATAAAGTGGAGCAGGCACACGACAAAAAATATCGCGCGCTGAAATTCCGCGCCACATGGGCCATCGTCTTGTCCGTGCCCGTTATGGTTATCGGCATGTTCTTTATGGATATGCCTTACGCCAATCTTATTATGTGGCTGTTCTCTACTCCCGTCGTATTCTGGTTGGGAAGAAGTTTCTTTACCAGCGCATGGAAACAACTGAAACACGGCACCGCCAATATGGATACGCTGGTAGCCAACAGCACCGGAATCGCCTACCTGTTCAGCCTGTTCAACATGCTGTTCCCTGAATTTTGGCTGGAAAGGGGCATCCATCCGCACGTCTACTTCGAGGCTGCAAGCGTCATTATCGCCTTTATCCTGTTAGGGCGGTTGCTGGAGGAAAAGGCTAAGGGAAATACCTCTTCCGCCATCAGGAAACTCATGGGTCTGCAACCCCAAACGGTAACCGTTATCACCGGTCCCTCATCTGAGAAGGTTGTTCCGATTGAACAGATTCGTCCGGGAGACATTATTTTAGTGAAACCGGGAGAGCGGATTGCCGTGGACGGCATCGTTACGGAAGGCAGTTCGTACGTGGACGAAAGCATGCTGAGCGGTGAACCGGTAGCAGTAGCCAAGCAAAAGAACGCCAAAGTCTTTGCCGGCACTATCAACCAAAAAGGGAGTTTCCGGTTCAGCGCGGAGAAAGTAGGGACAGATACGCTGCTCGCTAAAATCATCCACATGGTGCAGGATGCGCAAGGCAGCAAAGCCCCCGTCCAGCAATTGGCAGACAAGATTGCGGGCATCTTCGTGCCGGTTATTATCGGCATTGCCGTGCTGTCCTTCATCGCATGGATGCTGCTGGATGGGCAGAACGGCTTTACACACGGATTGCTGGCGCTGGTTACGGTACTTATCATCGCCTGCCCGTGTGCCCTGGGACTTGCCACACCCACCGCCATCATGGTAGGCATCGGCAAAGGTGCGGAACGGGGCATTCTGATAAAAGACGCCGAAAGCCTGGAAACCGCCAAAAAGATTGATACGGTGGTACTGGACAAGACCGGAACCGTGACCGAAGGAAAGCCGGTAGTCGGCGATTTGATTTGGGCAACGCAGACGGTAGCGCATGAAAACATCTTCTACAGTCTGGAAAAGTTATCGGAACATCCGCTTGCCGAAGCAGTAGTCCGCCATTTACAGAATGCCCGGGACGTAAGTATAGACAACTTTGAAAGTATTACCGGCAGAGGTGTGAAAGGCGAGTCGGACGGAAAGACCTATTATGCCGGCAACCGGAAACTGCTGGAAGAAAACCGGATTACCGTCAGCCGGTCGCTAAGCGATGAAGCCGCCCGCCTGGCAACGGATGCGCAGACCGTCATCTGGTTTGCCGACAGCAAAAACGCACTTGCCATAGCCGGGATTACAGACCAAATAAAACAAAGCTCCATACAAGCCGTCAGCGAATTGCAAGCCGCCGGCATCGAAGTCTATATGCTGACGGGCGACAACGAAGCCACTGCCTGGGAGATTGCACGCAAAGCCGGCATCCTCCATTATCGAGCGGGGGTGCTGCCGCAGGATAAGGCCGCCTTTATCGGCAGCCTGCAGAAAAACGGCAGGAAAGTGGCAATGGCAGGCGACGGCATCAACGACAGTGCAGCCCTGGCGCAAGCCGATTTAAGCATTGCCATGGGCGGCGGCAGCGACATCGCCATGGATGTGGCCAAGATGACCATCATCTCTTCCGACCTTACAAAGATACCGGAAGCGTTGAAACTCTCCCGGCTGACTGTGCGCACCATCCGTCAGAATCTGTTTTGGGCGTTCATTTACAACATAATAGGTATACCCGTTGCAGCCGGCGTACTCTACCCCGTCAACGGCTTCCTGCTGAATCCAATGATAGCCGGTGCAGCCATGGCATTCAGCAGTGTCAGCGTAGTAACCAACAGTCTGCGGCTAAAAAGGAAAAAGATAGAGACTGCGGAAAGCCCTGCCTCCACCCCGGCAGGACAACCGGAAAATAAAGTAGAACCATCAACTGAAAACGTCATGAAAAAAGAATTTAAAGTGGAAGGCATGATGTGCAACCATTGCCGCATGCATGTGGAAAAAGCATTGAACAGTATGGAAGGCGTACATGCCACCGTAACCCTCAACCCGCCGGTAGCGGTCGTGGAGTTTTCGGAAGGCGAAAAGACACTCGACGAGTTACAGGCAGTGGTCACCGCCCAAGCCGGCGACTACACGTTGAAAGAATAACCGAAATTTGTTTATACCGATTGGCATTATTTTGCTATATTTGATGTAGTCTGAAGGTATTTAATTGACTACAAATAGATTAAAAGAAACTCGCATGAGAATGGGCAACGGATAAGAAATTGGTAAAGTGCTTTGATACACTATATTTCTCATGCTGTCAAACAACTCTTATTTGTTTGCAAATATAATATTATTGCAGGTAATAATCAAAAATAACGAGGTTTATTTTCATTTTTACCTGCTGATATTTGTTCCGGATTATCAGATGCGATATATTTGTAATTAGGATTCGTACCGTGTTCCAAGCGGTTCATAAGTAACGACTTGCGGAGTTTTGGCAACAAGGGGATGCGGCTCCGTTTTATAGAAATGACTTATGCAAACCGACTTATCCATTTACAACAGTCTTCGCCCTTCCTTTATAGAAGGCGTTCACGCCGTGAAGTTCAATGCTTTGTCGGCGGTCATATCGCGTTACCGGGATTATGCCCGCAGTTCCGAACAAATAAAAGCGTACTCGGGAGATTCTCTGCTGATGCGGGACATCGCCTCCTTGCTTGACGAAGCACCCCGTCCCATAACGAGGGAATACCAGGATTTCACCCCGTTCCTGCTTCTTCTGATGCTTTCGGAGGAATTTCATGTCGTCCATTACGTCGAGCGTCTTGTAACGTGGTATTTCGGCTACTGTTGTGTCGATGAACTGCGGACGGTTTGCACCATTCTGTCCGAGTGTTCCTACCCGCATCACGACACGCTGCGGCTGCGGTTCAAGAATTACCTGCGTGAAGCCCGTAAGACATTGGGTATGCCCGTTGAATGTAACGCTGCTGTCATGCTGAAAATGCTCGACGCCTCTTATGAACATCTCACTCCCGCCGATGTCGGGGAGTTCGAGGAGCTGTTGCACCTGGGGGACGATTACGAGTTCATCTCCCGTGTCAAATCGAATTATCTTGCCTCGGATAACGTCACGGAACTCGCCGGGGTTTGCGGGTATTCCAGCACGATTACCTTCCGCCGGCGTTTCCAGCGGGTTTTCGGCTGCTCGGCCTCCTCGTGGTTACGTCAGCGCCGTATCGAACGTATCGGGGAGTTGTTGCGGACGACACACTACACGTTGCAGGAAATAGCCTACATGTGCGGTTTCTCCGCCCAATCCCACTTTACGGACTTTTGCAAGCGGAATATGGGGAGCAATCCCACTTCCATCCGCCAGGAAGGTCGGATCTGACATTAAAATCGGCTCCGTGATAAAAAAACGAAGAGAAAGATAAAAATCGTAATCCGCCGGTTTTTCGATTCGCTAACTTTATACGCGAAAGTAACAAGACGGATTATGATTGCATTTATAGAAAAATTAAACAGCGAAGTCCTGCGGAGTATCGAACGTATCGAATCGCGGGATACCGACGTGTTGAAAAAGTCGCTTGAAGCGTCACGTGTCCTGGGAGAAGCGTTCGACCGTTTGAAACAATATATCATCGGCTACCGTTTTCAAAACGATGACGAGGAAATAAAGTTCTTCAAAGAAATCAAACCCCGTCTTTTTTGCCGTCTGATCTATTACCGCAAGCTCTACAATATCGAGATGAACCGTCCGGTAGGAAGTATCGAGGCACAACGGGAGTACCTGGACGCCCATGTTCGGGCCATCAACGCGTACACGCAGAAACGCCTCGACTTTATCCGCTATTTCCGCAGCGGCGCTACACACCTGGACAGCCTCTATTTCCTGCGCGGGCAGACCGACACGGAGCAATACCTGGAAACCTTCTACTATGAACTCGACCCGCAGTTTTCGACAAACGCGGATTTCAAGGTGGCGAAAATCCTGGCCAACGATATGTTGTCGGTTTATCTTATGGGCGAATTGGAATCACTGGAGAGCACGAACCTCCGGAACATGGTTCTGCCATTGCCTGACGTGCGTCCGACATGGCAGGACTCGAAGACGGATCTGACGGAACTTATTTACCTGCTCGACAGTAAAGGCTGTTTCGGCAATGTGCCACTCACGCAACTTGCCAGCTACATTTCCAACGCTTTCAACGTACACCTCGACATGAACCTTTCGAGGACATTCTGCGATATGAAAATCCGAAACAACCCGACACCGTGGCTTGACAAGGCGAAAGAGGCCCTGCTTAAACGTATGCAGACGTGGAAGCGAAACAAGAAAAACGGCAATTCCGAGTAGAACATGAACCGGTAAAGCACTCTATTTCTTATAGAAGCACTGATAATCAGCGTTGTATATAACAAAAGAACCGAGGTCGGTTTTCCCCCGTAACTCTCGAAAGGAACTTTCCCGAACGCCCGTATTTGCACCCGTATAAGGAGCCGATACGGGTGTTCCGTTGTAGCCCCGTCCGGATTAGAACACCGTTAAGCGTTGAATCACAGTATGCTATCGCATTTCTGCCAATAAAAATACCGAGTACGGGCCGCGGATTTCGGTAAAAAACACTGCCTTCTTCACCGCATGAACCGTTGAGAATCAGTTCACTGCAAATTATCAAAAAAAAGTCGTACCGACCTCGTTTTAAGCTGTCCATATAAGCCCGACCTTTGTAACAGACTAAAAAACAAAGGAGTATGAAAATCATAGTGATCGGTTCGCGAGCCTATAACGAGCTTGTCGGGCGTATAGAGAAAATAGAGGCTGCAATCGCCTCTCTCCCTGAAAAGGGGCGTGCATGGAATAAGGAGTATATAAACGACGAATGGATGGACGGCGAGCAGGTCTGCCGTTACCTGGGCATCAGCGGGCGTACCCTTCAACGCCTCCGCTCGGATCACGTGATCACCTATTCGGCCATCAACCGGAAGCTGTATTATTCCCTCACGGAAATCCGCCGTGTGCTGAAGGAGCGTTCCGTGCGGCGCAAAAACCGACCAAAGGAGTAGGCCATGTTTCTGGATAAGGAATATTTCGACGGATGGATGCAGCGGCTCTCGGAACGGCTGGAACGTATTGAGAAGCTGTGCGCGGGGGATGTGGAGCAACCGCTTTCCATCCTGCCTGACGGGGAGCGTCTTCTGGACAATTACGACCTGTGCCGTATGCTCAATATCAGCAAGCGCACACTCCAGCGTTACCGCACCTCGGGAGAGCTGCCTTACGAGATGATCTATCACAAGACCTTCTACCGGGAATCGGACGTCCTGCGGTTCATCGAGCGTAACTTCAGTAATTTCCGCAAGCTGAAAAAGGATCGTCCTGCCGGTTCCGGTTAGGCCCTGTCCCGAGAGTCCGGCGTCATGGAAAAACGCGGAGATACATGGAATAAGGCACGACAAGGCGGTACAACCGTTCGATATTTGCCGTAAAATCAGTATGTTTGCACTTGGAAGCCTATATAATAATGAACAATGAAAGAAACAGATAAAATATATCCTGCCGACAAAGGGGAGGAAGAGCTACTGCATAACGTGCGCCATATCTTGCAGGAAGCGCGCGCGAAGGTGATACATCATGTCAATTCGACCCTCGTGAGGGCTTACTGGCAGGTAGGGAAATATATAGTGGAGTACGAGCAGCAGGGAACCGGCCGTGCCGGATATGGCAAGGCTGTCATCAACACCCTTTCCAGGCGGCTCGTGGCGGAGTTCGGAAACGGGTTCACGGCCACCAACCTGCGGTACATGAGGCAGTTTTACCAGTGCTACCCGAAATATCACACGCTGTGTGATAAATTGAGCTGGTCGCATTGCCGCACGCTTCTCAAGGTGTCGGGCGATGCCGCCCGTGATTTTTACCTGCACGAGTGCGTCAAGGAAAACTGGAGTGTCCGGCAGCTCGACCGCCAAATCAACACGCTTTTCTATGACCGCCTGCTGGCCAGCCGAGACAAGAAAGCCGTGAAAGAGGAGATTTCCCGTACCGAACCCGGGCGTGTCGAACCCAAAGAGATCATCCGCGACCCGTATATCCTGGAGTTTCTCGGTATCCCCCAGGGAGAGCATTTTCTGGAAACCGATCTGGAGCAACTGCTCATCAGCCGCTTGCAGCGCTTGATGCTCGAACTCGGGAAAGGCTTCGCCTTCGTCGCGCGACAGAAGCGTATCTCCTTCGACGACAAGCATTTCTACATCGACCTGGTCTTTTACAATTACCTGGCCCGCTGTTTCGTTTTAATAGACCTTAAATCCGGGGAGCTGACCCATCAGGATTTGGGGCAGATGCAGATGTATGTCAATTACTACACCCGTGAGTTGATGAATCCCGGGGATAACCCTCCGGTGGGTATCGTCCTCTGCGCGGAGAAAAACGACGCGGTCGTCCGTTATACGCTGCCCGAAGATGAAAAGCAGGTCTTCGCCGCCCAGTACATGACCTATCTTCCCACGCAGGAGGAGCTGCAAACACTCTTGCAGGAAGTGTGACAACAACGCTCATGGGCATATGAAAAAAGCCGACGGAAATCTGTACTTCCGTCGGCTTTTCGCTTACATCTTAATCCCTTTCTTTGCGGGGCCGTTCTCCGGCGGGCTGCCCACGCCCGCGATCACGATGCGCCCCCCGGAGGCGTCGGCAATCTGCCGCAGCCGGGAAGGAATACGGGCCGCCGTGTTGTCTTCCTTCGGGAGCTCTTCCGCCGTGTCATGCCGTTCCCGGCACACGTCGTTATCCTCCTCCGCCTCCTTTCCCTCGCTCTCTTCTATCGGTTTGAGGCTTTGCTGTATCCTGCGGTCTATTTCCGTCAGGTCAGTTTTCAGGGCCGTCAGTTCGGGCTCCTTGCGCCAGGAACTTTCCACCACTTCCCGCAGGACGGGAATATCTTTCTCCAGTTCCTCGTTCTTTTTCCGGAATTTTTCCAGTGTCGGCTCGATGGTCGCGAGCGCGTGGATGAAGTTCATCGCCGCCAGTCGCGGGTCGGAGGCGATATTCCCGTAGTTATACTGGTATAGATAATCCCCTTCACCCCGGACATAAAAACGGTTCTGCACCAGGTCGAGCCCGTCTTTCCCGGTCGTTTCGCTCTGGACGAGCAGTTCGAACCCGTAGAGGCTCCCGATGGGTTCGAGCCTGTCGAGCGTGCGTGCCGTTTCGGCGATACGGTTGAGCTGTTTCCCGATGAGCTTGGGGTCGGAGGTTTCCAGCCCGTTCAGTTTCACGGGATTGCGGTACGAGCCGTCCTCGTTGAACTCGACGCGGGCCTTGAAGTGTTCCAGATCCTTGCCGATACGCCGTATCAGGTCGTTGTTCTTCTCTATCTTCTCCGTGATCTGCTCCAGCTTGTAGCGGCTCGATGATTTGCCGCGCACGAATGCCTGGCGTTCGCTTTCGAGCGTGGCGATCTTCTTCTCCAGGCGGGCCTTGTCCAGCAGGTCTGTATTTCCCGAGAGGACGGCTACATACTCGGAAAAATTCATGCCGCTTTTCTCGTCGATGGCCCCCTCGTCGATGGTACGGCTTCCCATGTTGTTGGTCTTGAGCTGGCGGATGAACAGTTGCTTGTTGTGCAACAGCCCGAACTTGTAGGCGTCGAGCGACTTCTCGACGGCGTATAATATCACGTCCACCTTGTTGTCGGCATGGAGTTTGGCGATCTCGTTCCCGGTGCGTATTCCCCGCCCGTCGCGCTGCTCCAGGTCGCTGGGACGCCAGGGGCAGTCCAGGTGGTGTATCGCCACGCAGCGTTTCTGCGCGTTCACTCCCGTCCCGAGCATCTCGGTCGATCCGAAGAGTACGCGGATTTTCCCGGCGTTCATACCGGCGATCATCTCCTTGCGCGCTTTTTCCGAGGTCGCCTCCTGGATGAACCGCACCTCGCTTTGGGGTATGCCGTAATCCTCCGCGAGTTTACGCCGTATCTCGGAATAGACGTTCCACCCCGCTCCGGGTTTGTAGGTTCCCAGGTCGGAGAATACGAACTGCGTACCTTTGTACGCCTCGAAACGGCGGTAGTAACCGGCAATCATACGGGCGCAGTGGCTCGCCTTGTTGTCCACGTGGTCGCTGTATAGTTCGGGGTCTATCATACGCATATCGAGCGACATCTTGCGGGCGTAGTCTGTGGCAATGAGCATTTTCGCCTTTTCCTCCCGCTCCGAGAGCGGCAGGCGGCCCAGGAGCGTGGCATCGCCCGATTTGGCGAATTGCACCAGCCGTTCTATGAACTCCGTCTGCTGGGGTGTCGGCGGGATATTGTGCAATATCTCGTTCTTTTGCGGTCGGTCGATCCCTATATCCTCCGCCGAGCGGTAATCTGTAATCTCGGAGTAGAACATGGCCAGTTCGGGAACCTTGATGAAATATCGGAACCGTTCTTTCTGCACGACCTCGTTGGTCACGGAAAACTCGTAGTCGATGGTTTTCTTGGCAAATATGGCCGCCCAGGCATCGAAGGTGCGGATATTCTGACGCTCCAGTTCCTTCGGGCGCAGGTACTTGAAAAGCAGGTACAGTTCCGTGAGCGAGTTGGAGATGGTCGTTCCCGAGAGGAACGTCGCCCCCAGGTCGCGGCCCGTGCGCTGCTGTATGGTACGCAGCGCGAAAAGCATGTTGAGCGCCCGCTGCGACCCCTCGGGATTTCCGAGGCCCGCCACCCGGTCATGCCGGGTCGTGAAAGTCAGGTTCTTGAATTTGTGGCTCTCGTCCACGTAGAGGTGGTCGATACCCATGAGGCGGAAGTCCACGGCGTCGTCCTTGCGTGTTTCCAGCGCGTGCGCCACCTTCTGCAACTTGGCTTCCAGGTTGGCCTTGCGTTTCTGACACCCTTTCATCATGGCGCGGGAAACGTCCCTGCCTTGTGCTTTGAGCACTTCGAGGTTCTCCTCCACGCAGTCCAGCTCGGCCTGCAATATCTCCTGCTGTATCTCCGGGGACTGGGGTATCATGCCGAACTGTTCGTGCGAGAGGATCACGGCGTCCCAGTCGTTGTTGCGTATCTCCCGGAAGATGCGCTCACGCTTCCGGGGCGTGAAATCCTCCTTGCCCGGGTAGAGGACTTTGGCCATCGGGTAAGCGGTGCAGAACGTCCGGGCTATTTCATGGATGTTGGCTTTCAGCCCGATAATCATGGGTTTGTTGGCCAGCCCGAGGCGTTTCTTCTCGTAGGCCCCGCAGCACATGATAAGGGTCTTTCCGCCGCCCACCTCGTGGTCGATTATCCCGCCGCCGAGCAGTTTGTCCATCCATATCGCGTCCTTCTGGCTGTCATACAGATTGTCTATCCCCAGCCCCTTGAGGTCGAGGTCGGGGAATTCCTGGTGCGTCCCGTCGTACTTCGGGCGTACGTAACAGTTGAAAGTACGGTTATAGAGGTCTGTCAGGCGGTCTTTGAAGTCGGACGACTGCTCGCGCAGCCATTCGGGGAAAGCACCCCGGATCTCGTCTATCTTGCTGTTGGCGAGCTGTATGGCCTCCCCGTCACGCACTTTGACCTCCCGCCGTTCGCCGTCCACCCATTTGAGGACGGTCTTGGTGATGTCGGGCGAAGTGTTTTGCAGGGCGTGTTTCAAAAGGTGCAGGCCGTTGTACTTACGGGTCTGCGCGCTGACGGCATACTGCTCCGTGATCTTCACGTTCGTCGCTTCCGCCTTCACGCCGTACTCGTCCAGGTTGGAGGCGAAGGTGATCTTCACCTCCGTATCGAAGAGCGAGGAGGCGAAACGCTCGTAAACACCTTTTGGAATCCACCGTTCGCCCAGGTTGAAGTCCAGGTCGTCGAAAGCGATGGGTTTGGGCGTCGCCTCGCGCAGAGCCTCCAGCGATTCCCGGGCCGGGGCGTGGTCGGGATTCTCCCGCAGGAACGCCTCGATCCGGTCGGCTTTCCCGATGACATTGCCGGCGATGAACTTGTCGGCAACCTCGTAGCCGTCCGTTTCCGGGTTGTAATAGATACGTCCTTTCAGTTCCCCGAGTATTCCCTCCACGGTAGTTCCCGTGAGCGAGGCCATGTAGTGCGGTTCCACCCGGCCGTACTTGTTCAGGCTGGCCACAAGGGCCTCCGAAGCGTCGTCGGCGTGCGTGATCTCATCGGGATTGAAGGCCACGGGACGCTCGAAGATGTCGGCTTTGCGTGCCTTGCCGTCGATGTAACGCTCCAGCGACAGAATCTCCGTCCCCCGCGCGTCCATCTTGATCAGGTCGAGGTTGCGTTTGTCATTGAGCCGTCCGAAGCGTTCGGTGAAATTGTCGTAAAGCCGGTTGAGCATCTCCCGCAGGGCGGGGTTCGCCGTCAGCGTTTCCGCCTCGTTGTTATAAAGGTGGTAATAGGCATCGCGTATCTCGATATACATGGAGGCTTTCGTCCGTTGTGCAGGCGTGAGTTCCAGCGGGTGGAACATGGGTTGCAGGGATTCAGTCTCCCGCAGGTAGCCGACCCGGTTTTGTCCGTCCGTGACGAGTGTTCCCTCGCGGAAATAGGGGGCGACCTCCCCCTCGAACGGTCGGGGTTTCATATCCGCCTCCCGTATCTGCGGCATTTCTTTACCGGGTTCTTCCTCCTCTGGATTGTCCGGCGTGTCGAACAGGCCGCCCGTTCTCGGCGTACCGGCGGCTTGTTTCCGTTTGCCTTTCGGGGCTTCCGTCGGGGGGCGTACCGCCTGCCGTTCCCGCTGTTCCGGGGTTTCCTGCTGCCGGGCGCTTTGTCGGCGCAATTCCGCCCTCCGTTCCGGGGTAAGCGACATCATCATCTCGTAAAAGCCGTTGATCGGCGGGTTGTCCTCCCAGTTCAGGGAGGCATACAAGTCTTCGGGATCACGCTCCGGTGGCGTCGTTTTCGGCATTTCGCTCTTCTGTTCCTCCGGAGAGGAGGCCGGGGCGAATAATGAGGGTTGTCGGGGCGTCTTCCGCTTTGCTCCCCGGCGGCTGTTCCTTTTCTTGGATATACCGAGTTCTGCCTGCCGCCGCTCCTCGGCGCTGAAGCCGAACAGATCGTAGAGCGTCAGCAACGGTTCCTGCTGCACATTTACCGGTTCGGCAGCTTGGGTGGCAGGTACGGGAGCCGCCGTTTCCACCGTGTCGAAAAGCGACCCGGCGAAGCCCTCCCGCGGTTTCGGTTCCGTTATTCCGCCCACGTGCTGCACGGGAGTATCCGCCATGCCGAAATCTTCGGGTTTCGGCGGGTGCTGCTCCCACAAGCGATTCTCCCGCTCCTTCGACCAGGCCCCGAAGTCGGCCAGATCCTCCCCGGTCGGTTCTCCGGCGGGTGTGGCGGCAGAATCCGGTAACACTTGTCCGGGTTTGTTTTCGATTCGGGTAATCTCCCCGGTTTCGGTATCGACATGGTAGCCCTGCGCCGCCATTTCGGCGACGACGCGGCGTTTTTCCTCCTCTTCCCGCTGCTGCTGAAGGTTACGGGCGTCGGCGATAATTTCCTTGACGATTTCTCCGGCAAGGCGGGGCTCGTGTCTTTCGGCACGCTGGCGTTCCGCCTGACGGGGACGGGACAATTCCCGCTCCGGTGTGCCGGGTGTCTGTTCCGGAGCATGTTCCAGGCAATAACTCTCGTTGAAATGCCGGTTGAAATCCTCCGAGAGCATACGCCGCATCTCCCGGTCGATGCCGTCCACGCCCTCCGCGTGGGTGAACTCCATCGCCGGTTTGCCGTAGGGGTCTTTGCCTACTTTGGCCTCGGTATGGATCACCCTGTCGAACGACTGGAAAAGGTTGTTTATCCGGATGCCGTTCGACAGCTTGCGGGATTCGATGAAATCCCGCTGCCGTTCGGACAGTTCCCCCGTGGCGGCTTTCTTTTGCAGGATAACCAGGTCGCTGCCGACCTCCGTCCCCGCGTGTTCTGTAAAGAGGTTGTTCGGCAGCCGGATGGCCGATACGGGCTCGCAGCGGTTCATCAGCCACTCGCGCACGGGGCGTCCCTGCTCGGCGTTCAATACTCCCTGCGAGGTGATGAATGCCACCAGGCCGCCCTCGCGTACCATATCGACGGACTTCATGAAAAAATAGTTGTGCAGCGCCCGTGTGCCTTGCCGCCGCACGGGGTCGGTATGGGTGGAGAAGAACGGGTCGAAGAGCGCCACGTCCCCGAAAGGGATGTTGCTCACGGCCACGTCGTAGTAACCGGCGTATTTGGGTTCGATGCGCTCGAATCCCTGTACCCGCACCCGTTTTTCGGGGTGCAGGTGCTTCAGGATCAACCCCGTGGCGGGGTCTTTCTCGAAGCAGGTGATCTCCGCATAGGGGGCGTGGAAATCCACGGCACTGACGAAAACCCCCGTTCCCGCACTGGGGTCAAGAATACGTTTGGGGACGATCCGCGTGTCCCATATCGCCTCCACGATGGCGTCTGCCACTTTCGGGGGCGTGTAAAAAGCCGTCAGGACGGAGTTCTTGATCCCGTCCATGTAGCGCTTGTATTCCCGTTCGTCGGGGGTGTTCGCCCTGATGACCTCGTGCAACTCGGCCACGAGCGTTGCCATGCCGTCCTTGTCCGGTTTCCCGGTGGGGTTTTCCAGCACTTCCTTGATGGCGCCGAAGCCGCTGTATGCGCCGAGTGTCCTTTCTTCTTCGGGAGTCGGCGCCCGCCGTTCCCTGTCGAGCGTGAAGGCCGTCTTCAGCGCGTCGATATTCTGGCGGAGGTGGGTTTTCTTATTGAATGCCATCTTCGAGAAGTATTTGGACGGTTCCCGTCAGTTCGGTATAGAACAGTTCGTAGTCGGGCGTGTCGGCGAAGTCGTCCGTGAGGTCGTACTTCTCCAGCACCCCGCGGCAGAGGGGCAGCAGGCGTAGAGCCGCCTGCCGGGCGGTATCCTCGGGAATCTCCGCCTCGAATTCCCTCCAGAGGATGTTTACCAGCGTGTTGTAGGGTGAAAAGTGCAGTCCGCGGCAGAGTTCCTCGCGGGCAATTTCTTCGGCCTCGATGTGGTTGCAGCCCGAACGGATCGCCTCGCTGTACGCTTGGGCGGCGCTGTCGGCCCGCTCGGCGATGAATTCACCTTCGGCGATGAGTTCCGGGTGGCTGTCCTTGAGGTAGGATAGTAACGAAAGTCCGTAATAGGACAATTCCCCCGTGGGGGTATGGTGTTGCTTGTCTGGCATGATAAGAATTTTTAGTGGTCGTTGATAATCGGGGAAGAGAAAGGCGCCCCGGGTTCCCACCCGAAGCGCCGACCACTGAAAAAATCCTTATCAAACAAGCGTATCTCGTTATGACAGGTCTTTTCCAGTGGCAAAGGTAACGATTATTTCCGTTTGTTCCTCTTTCCCTGCCTGGGAGTATCGCGCGGCTCGAAAACGAACGAGGTCTTGAACTGGTCATCGAGCGTGAGGGCCGCGTCGAACGTCCCGCCGCCGTTTTTGACGAATCCCCGGATCGTGCCGGTTTTGCCTTTGGTCAGCAGTTCCGCGAGCTGCTTGTCGGTCAGCTCCTTGTGGGCCACGGTTCTCCATACGGTCAGGCCGCAATCGGGATTCTGGCACTTGGCGAGTTTGGGATAGAACACCACGGGCCTGCCGCAACGCGGGCAGGCTGTGTCACTCTCTGCGCCGTCGATTCTTGCTTCCAGCAGTTCTTTGGCGATTTGCGAGGCGAATACCTCGATACCGCGATGGAACGTCGGGGCGTCCATCTCCCCGGTAGCGATCTTCGAGAGGGCCAGTTCCCAGCCGCCCGTCATGGCGACATCGGCGATCTTCTTGTCCCTGACCACGGCATACACGGCCAGTCCCTTGTCCGTGGGTACAAGCGACTTTTTCTCTCGCCTGACATACTCGCGGGCAAAGAGCGTTTCGATGATGGCGGCACGGGTGGCGGGCGTGCCGATGCCGGCATCCTTCATTGCCTCGCGTTCGGCCTCGTCGGACAGTTCGCGTCCGGCGGTTTCCATCGCCGCCAGCAGGCTCGATTCCGTGTGAAGGGGGCGCGGCCGGGTCTGTTTCTGTTCCGTGACGCATCCCTTGACGGGCAGCTCGTCGCCTTGCACGATGTCGGGAAGGAGGGTCATGTCCTCCTCTTTCTCCTCGACAGGTTCATTCAGGACGGCCCGCCAGCCCGTCTCGACCATGATACTGCCGCGGGCCGTGAAATCATGCCCCGCGCTTTGCAGGGTAAGGGAAGTGTTTTCTTTCACGCAGGCCCCGGAAAAGGTTTCGAGCATCCGCCCCGCGACCATCTCATAGACGATGCGGTGGTCGGCATCCAGTTCGGAGGGGAGGTTCTCGGTGGGAAGCAGCGCGTGGTGGTCGGCGATCTTTTCGTTGTCCACGCTTCGGCGGGAGAGAGATGCGGTATCCATCCTGCCCGCGTATTCCGCGAAACGGGGATAGCGTGTCATGTTCCCGATGAGTGCCGGAATCTCCTCGGCCACATCTTCCGATATATAGCGTGAGCCGGTACGGGGATAAGTGATGAACTTCTTCTCGTAAAGCGACTGGGCGATGTCGAGCGTTTTTTCTGCCGAAAAACCATACCGGCTGTTGGCCTCTTTCTGGAGTGTCGTCAGGTCGTACAAGAGAGGCGGCTGTTCCCTGGCCTCCTTGCGCTCCACGTTCACGACGCGTACCGTTCGGGCGCCGATAACCTCGGCGCGGGCTGCTTCCGCCTTCTCCCTGCCGTCGAATTTCTCCGTGGAGAGGACGGTGAACTCCGTGCCCTCCTTTGCCGTGGAGAGCTTCAGCCGGAAATAGGTGGCGGGCTTGAACGCCTTGTTCTCCAGGTAACGGGAGCAGATGATCGCCAGCGTGGGGGTCTGCACCCGTCCGAGCGACCAGACGCCCCGCCCGGCAGCCACGGCAAGCGCTTGCGAGGCGTTGATACCGACGATCCAGTCGGCTTCGCTGCGGGCTTTGGCCGAGAGGTAAAGGTTGTCGTATTCGTTGCCGGGGCGGAGGTGTTGTAACCCCTCGCGGATGGCCCGGTCGGTCAGGCTGCTGATCCATAACCGCACGAAAGGGGTGCGGCATTCCAGGTAAGAGTAGATGTAGCGGAAGATCAGCTCCCCTTCACGCCCCGCGTCGGTCGCGACGATGATGCGCTCGGCCATGCCGAACAATTCCCGGAGAATACCGAGCTGCTTCACGACACCCGGGTCGGCCTTATACTCTTTACCCTCCCGAACCTGCCGGGGCAGGAGGATGAACGATGATGGCAGGATAGGCAGGTTTTCCCGGCGGAAACCCGCGATGCCGTACTGTTGGGGCATTGCCAGCCCGACCAGGTGGCCGAAGGCCCAGGTTACGGCGTAGCCGTTTCCCTCGATAAAACCGTCTTTACGGTTCGTGGCTCCCACGATGGCGGCGATCTCACGCGCCACCGAGGGCTTTTCTGCGATAATTACTTGCATGATGATTCGGATTTTTCAGTGGTTGTTTTCTTGTAGTTCTTCTTCTTTCTCTTTTTCCGGACGGGCGATCAGCCGGCGGTCGTAATAGACATGGTTGCCGTTCCCGTCGTAATACTGCCGTCCGTCGTCCGCCTCCTCCGGGGGGCTGCGTTTACCCGGCCGGAGGTACAAGGCGGCCAGCGCCGCGATCAGGAGCGGCATGGCTCCGGCCTGCATGTAGAACCATTTCATACGTTATACCTTGACACCTTTGGAGTTGCTCTTTTTGCTGCTGCGGTAATTTTTCTTCTGCGTCGGGGTGGCTTCCTGCTGTCCCTGCTTGAGCGGCTCTTTCACACCTTTGACCGCTTCGACGGTCTTGCCCTCGGAATTGACGGCGACCTGGGTACGGCTTTCAACGGCGGGTTTGACCTCCGCTCCCTGCCGTTTCGCACGGTCGGGATTCCAGCGGAAGAAGTCCATCTTGTTACGCTCGAAGTTGGGCTTGACCCAGGCGTTGAACGGCTCACCCTGCCCGTCCTTGACCATGCCCTTGATGTAGAAAGCCTTGACATCCGCCCGCTTGGAGGGATCATTCACCGCTTCCGTCCACTGGTCATAAGCCTCTTTGGGCACGGAGGCTTTGAGGATTGTCCGGTGAATCGTGAGCGTGGGCTGTCGTTCGGAGGCCGTAGTTTCCTGCCGTCCGTTTTTCTCGGCGGCCTTCTGACGGTAAATCTCCTTGTTCTCCTGGGCGTAGCGGTTGCGATCCAAACCGTCGTAGGTAAAGGAATAGTTACGTTCGGCCGCGTCGATTTGGATATAGGCATCCCGCTTATAACCCGCGCGGGTGGTATATCCTTCGAGCAACACCTTGCCGCCGCCGTAGAAATCCATCTGCTTGCCTTCCGAGAGGTCGGCCTCCTTGATGCGGGCACGTTTTTCGAGTAACGAAACGGGCATGGGTTCCAGCGTGTTCGTCCATTTGTCTATCGACACGTAGCAGGGCGTGAGCTTGCCCGGCTCCAGCTCCAGGTCGATCACTTTCCCGGCGTGGCGGGTGTTCATCAGGTTCGTTTTCGCCTCCTCGTCGAGCAGCACCCCGTGGAAGGGGGCGTCGAGGTCGGGCCGTTCCTGCCAGTAATGCGGCACGACGCGCAGCGAGCCGTCCGCCTGCTCTTCGAGCGACACGCGCCCTTTGGTGGAAACACGCATCCCGTTCTCCAGTTCGGGGTTCATCTCCACCAGCCCGTTGGATTTATGTCCGTAAGACATGGCTTTCAGGTGCGGCTCGATGTCCTCCATGCGGATACCTTTCTTCTCCATATCCGCCAGGTCTATCTTCGTGACGTCCAGCGGCTCGAACTGCCGCTGCTCCTGCGTCTGAAGCCGTTCGGAGGGGTCGATACGGTAATTTTCCAGAATCTCCGGGTCGAAGTCGATGCGGATAAGTTTGTTCAGGGCATTCTCCGTCATGACGAAGATACCCGTGTGGACGGGGTTCTGGGCCTGTTCCATGAACTTTTTGAAGAAGGCTTCGAGGGCTGAATCCTGCGTGTTCACGTTCAGCAGGCTCGCCACATTCTGATCCGTGGGGTCGGCGGTCTGGATATTGCCGTCCCGATCCACGCCGGTAACGGCTTGCAGTCGTCCGTCGTCGGCATTCTGAACGAGCATGACTTGTTTAGCGTCGTTCTTTACGTTTTCGTCCATAATTACGAGTGTTTTTAGTTAGCACCAATAGCGATGCGGGAACGAAAGTAAGGGGAACCGGCTGAACGTAAAAGAGTTGGAAAGGCTATGGAAGCATCGGGCACAGAAGTGGCCGCTTGTGGCGCAGGGCAGAGGAAATCGGAGAAACGGAGTGCCGGGAAGGACGGATTTGGCAGAGGGTATTTTCGTGGCTCCTCACCTTATTGTCAGGTAGTCGGGATCTATTGTTAAATGTCAATAAAGCGCATGGATAACCCGTGTTTTTTTATAAATTTGCGAAAACGGGTTTCAATATCCGACAAAACGTGAGGCATGGAAATATATACCCCAAAAAACAAGATCAAACTTTCTCCGGTGATAAGAAACGGGAGAGAATTTGTCGAAGTGACTTTCGGTAATGACAATGACATCCGCTTGTCGCTGTCGAAGGAAGAAAACGTACTGCTTGTCGGCGGCAGGGCTTATCTGCCGGCAGAAGATTTCGTGCTTGCCGAGTTCTTCGACCGCTATGTGAAAATGGCGTTTATAGACTATTCTGCCATCAAGGAAACCGCCCCCCGTAAAGAGGAAGACAAACGGCCGCCACTGCCGGAAGGCTATCTGGAAAAACTTCAGCAAGTGCGTTACAGTGACCATACCGTAAGGGTATATACCTCCTATTTCCGCGATTTCCAACAGCATTTCGAGGGGCGTAAGATTGAAACGGTTACCCCCGGCGAGATAAACGACTACCTGCTGTATCTCATCCACGAGAAAAACATATCCTCCTGCCAGCAAAACCAGCGTATCAACGCCATCAAGTTCTATTACGAGAAAGTTCTCGGTCAGGAACGGCGGTGTTACAAGGTGAACCGTGCCAAACGGGAGAAGACGCTGCCCGACGTGTTGAGCAAGGAGGAAATAAAGAA
>NZ_JBCODG010000022.1:0-62558 GCF_040928965.1 Bacteroides sp. 2201st1_D9_2201SCRN_220225
CTAAAGCTCACAAATTGGGCAGTTAAAGAGTTCTGCTGTCTGATACAAGAGGATAAATTGAATTGATAGAACTCACCTTTAAATATTTCTGTTTTATGAAAAATGTAAAACTTTTGTTTTTGATGTTTATTGTTTTGGTGCCTCATGCTTGTGCTTCCGAAAAAGATTCAGACTGGGTGGATGGAATAGAGGAAACATGTTACTTTAAAGATGATTTTGATTCGTTTAATGAAAAGGTGTGGACGAAGGAAGTGCGAGACCCCGGATGGGTAAACCAGGAGTTGCAGGCTTATGATGAACAACATGTAACGGTAGGTAAGGATGGTGATAAGACCGTGCTGATATTGACAGCCGAGCATAAAAATGGCCAGATTTACTCAGGACGCATTCATTCTAAAGGAAAAATGAGTTTTAAACATCGTAAGGTGGAAGCCTGTATTCGTTTGCCTAAGACGGCCAATGGGCTTTGGCCTGCTTTCTGGATGATGGGAGATAATGAAAAACCTTGGCCGCAATGCGGTGAAATAGATATCATGGAAATGGGAGAGAAGAACGGAATAATTAACGGTACTTCTGAAACCTATCTGAATACCGCCATTCATTACGGATCTAGTGTGGAAACTCATCGTCAGGAATATTATGCAGGTAATGTGGCTCATAGTTTACAAGATGGAACTTATCATCTCTATACGTTGGAATGGACTGAACAAAAACTGTCTGTTTGGATTGACCAGGTTCTTTTTTATACGTTCGATATTAGCAAAGTAAGCGGACGGCATGAGTTTTTCCAAGATGAATGTTATGTGCTTTTTAATCTGGCAGTGGGTGGGGCATTCCCCAATATTACTGATAAAGAGAAAATTTCTGCTTTGCGTGAAGGGGAGAAGGCGCACATGTATGTGGATTGGATAAAAGTCTATTAATCTTAAATATGATTAACAATGAAAACAACGAATTTTAAATTAGCCATTTGTGGTGGCACATTGTCGCTGGCTTTATGCGGCAGTTTTCTGCCAGTGCATGCTGCATTTCCAGTGGAACGTGCGGAAATGATTCAACAGCAAGTCAAAAAAGTGACAGGTACAGTGAGTGATGTCTTAGGTCCGGTAATCGGTGCTTCTGTGATTGAAAAAGGAAATACTAGCAATGGTACCATTACGGATATGGATGGAAATTTCAGTTTGAATGTAGCCTTCAATGCTACATTGATAGTGAGCTATATTGGTTATAAAACGGTAGAGGTGAAGGTGGAAAATTCTCCGTTGAAAATTGAGTTGCAGGAAGATAGCAAAGTGTTGAGCGAAGTCGTGGTTACTGCATTGGGCATCAAGAGAGAACGTAAGGCATTGGGTTATGGAGTAGATGAGGTAAAAGGCGATGCTTTGACTAAAGCCAAGGAAACGAATGTGATTAACTCCATGGCTGGACGGGTACCGGGACTAGTGGTGAGTCAGACTGCCGGTGGCGCTTCGGGTTCTACGCGTGTTATTTTGCGTGGTAGCACGGAGATGACGGGCAATAACCAGCCGCTTTATGTAATTGATGGGGTGCCTTTGGACAACACCAATTATGGAAGTGCCGGTAATGCCGGAGGCTTTGATTTGGGAGATGGTATTTCTAGTATCAATCCCGATGATATTGAGAATATGTCGGTACTTAAAGGTCCTGCTGCTTCGGCTTTGTATGGTAGCCGTGCCAGTCATGGTGTGATTTTGATTACTACTAAAAAAGCCAATAAGGATAAGTTCAGTGTGGAGTATAATGGAACGTTGACCTTTGATACCCAGTTGGCTAAGTGGGACGATGTACAGGAAATCTATGGTATGGGAAGTAATGGAACATATAGCATTGATGCTGTTTCAAATACGAATAAAAGCTGGGGTGCCAAAGCCGATGGAAGCAATATGGTGACTTATTTTGATGGGGTATCCCGTCCTTATCAGATCATTCCTGACAATACGTCCCATTTTTTTCGTACGGGTCTGACTGCTACCAATTCGGCTATCATTAGTGCCCATAGCGGAAATACAGGATTACGTTTCACCTTTACAGATATGCGCAACAAGGACATTGTGCCTGAAACTAATATGAGCCGTGACATCTTTAATCTGCGTACCAATACTTCCATGGGGAAGGTAGATTTTGATTTCAGTGCCAATTATACTCGGGAAGCCGTGAAGAATCGTCCGGCTTTGGGCGACAGTAAGTCGAATGTAGGAAAGAATCTGATGACGTTGGCTACTACCTATGATCAGGCTTGGCTGAAAACATATGAAGATGGGAATGGTAATTATGCCAATTGGAATGGGATGGACCCGTATAATGTCAATCCGTATTGGGATATTTACAAGAACTTCAACCGTTCCAAAAAAGATCAGTTTCGTTTCAATGGAAAGGCTGTGTGGAACATTAATTCTCATTTGAAGGTACAAGGTACGGTAGGTGCTGAAATGAACTGGTTTAACTTTGATGATTTCAAAGCTCCTACTACGCCTGGATATGAAGCTGGCCGTTTGCAGAGCAGCAAATTCTGTAATCGGATGTACAACTTTGAATTATTGGCTTTATATAATAACAGCTGGGGAGATTTTGATTTCAATGCTACCTTGGGTGGAAATGTGTATAAAGTCAATAATGAAACGGGGGTAACTACTGCTCAGGATATGCAAATTAGAGATGTGGTAGCTTTGATGAGCTTTAATGAAACTAGTTTTGAGGAAAGCAGTTACCGCAAACAGATCAATTCGGTATATGGAGCTGTGAATGTGGGATGGAAACACATGCTTTATTTGGATGCTACCCTGCGTGGTGACCAGTCGTCTACCTTGCCTACTGGTAATAATGTATATGTCTATCCTTCGTTTTCAGGTAGTTTTGTGTTCTCTGAATTCTTGAAGTTAGGCAGTCGGATGCCTTATGGCAAGTTGCGTATGTCATGGGCACAGGTGGGTAGTGATACGGACCCTTATCAATTGGGATTGGTCTATACCAAGTCGAAATTTACTTATCCAGGTTTTACCATAGGATATATCAATAACAATACCTTACCAAACCGTAATCTGAAACCTACTAAAACCAATTCGTTTGAAATTGGTCTGGAAACGAAATTCCTGAATAACCGTATTGGACTGGATGTGACTTATTACAAGCAAAACAGTAAGAACCAGATTATGGGTATGGCCAGTTCTTGGACTACAGGGTATAATTACCGTCTGATTAATGCCGGTGAAATAGAAAATAAGGGTATTGAAATAGCTTTAAATACGCGTCCTGTGCAAATGAAGGATTTTTCTTGGGATTTGAACGTGAATTTCTCTAAGAACAGCAACAAGGTGAAGAGTCTGGTCGATGATATGGATATGTTTGAATTGGAAAAAGCTCCCTGGCTGGATGTTCAGGTGGCTGCTAAGGTGGGTGAAAATTTCGGTTCTATTGTAGGTCCTGACTTCAAACGGAATGAACAGGGTGAAATTCTGATTGATCCGAGTACGGGTTTGCCGCAGTATGATAAGAGCAATCATGTGTTGGGTAATGCTTCTTGGGATTGGACTGGGGGTGTTTTAACGACATTTACCTATAAGAATCTTTCTCTTTCAGCTTTGTTTGATATCAAAGTAGGAGCTGACCTTTATTCCATGTCTGCCCGTGCGTCTTATGAATCAGGTAAGGCCAAGGAGACCCTGGCCGGTCGCGATGAATGGTATCGTTCGGAAGAACAGCGTCAGGCTGCCGGATTCCCTAAAGGTTCGGCCAATTGGAAACCGACAGGTGGCTTTGTGGCTCCTGGTGTGATTGATAATGGCGATGGTACGTATCGTCCGAATGATATCTACATCAATCCGGAAGACTACTGGATGAGTGTGTGTAGAAATGCACCGGCTATGTTTATCTATGACAACAGTTACGTGAAATGCCGTGAAATTACCTTGAGCTATCGTCTTCCCGAGACTTGGCTGAAAAAAGTGGTCAAAGGAATTACTCTGTCCTTTGTGGCGCGTAATCCGTTTATCGTATGGAAGAATGTTCCGAATATCGATCCGGACTCTAATTACAATAATACCACCGGTATGGGATTGGAATATGGTTCTTTGCCTTCACGTAGAAGCTATGGTTTCAATGTGAATGTGAAATTTTAAGTAAACTTGAATGATAATACCTAAAGCATAGAAACAATGAAATACAAAATATCTTATTTAATCTGGGTTTTGCTGGCCTGTATATTCGGCTTTACTTCTTGTAGCGATCAGTATATGGAGGATATGAATACAGATCCGTCGAAGGCGGAAACCATTGACCCGAATGCACAGCTTACTACAGCTCAGTTGCAGACTTATGGCGATTTGGGGATGGTGGAAATCTATCGTAACTATTTGTATGGTTTTACCCAACAACTGATGGGGTGCTGGAACACAACGAATTACGGTGGCAGGCATACCCTTGATAACAGTGAGATGAGCCGTGTTTGGACTACTTTCTATACCGCGGCTATTAAGAATCTGACTGATGCCCAATGTCGTACGGCAACGGACGAAGGAAAGACGAATATTCATGCGGCACTGACTATCTATCGTGTCTATCTGATGTCTATTATTACTGATATTTATGGTGATGTACCCTGTTATGAGGCTGGGAAGGGCTTTTTGGAGGGCATCTTTACCCCCCGCTATGATACGCAGGAGGAAATCTACCTGAGCTTCTTTGATGATCTGAGTCAAGCCGAACAGGCTTTGAGTGCTTCGAAGGATGCCATTACAGGTGATGTGATTTATGGGGGGGATATTCAGAAATGGAAGAAACTGGCCAACTCGTTGCGTATGCGTTTTGCTATGCGTATTTCCAATGTGGCTCCGGAAAGAGCCCGGCAGGAGTTTGAAGCGGCGCTTGCTGCCGAGGGAGGTATTTTTGAGAGTGCCGATGATGAGGCTCTTATCAAATATATGGATGTAGCCTTCAGCTTTGGCCAGGAAGCGTATTCCGATTACCGTGGCAATGCGCTGTCACAGTTGTTGTTTGGTAATGACCCGGCCAATAATCCCAGTTACCTGTGCTCTACCTTGTTCAACCAACTTTATTCTACCAGTGATCCGCGTACGTTTATGTTGAGCCGTTGTTATTATGATGGTTTGATGAGTGCTACCCGTCCTGACAATCGAATTGATTTGACCGATGAAATGCTGAGCAAGGGCATTGCTTTCCAGCCGCGTGACCCCGGAGCCTATTCTTGGGAACCCTGGCCTGCTGGTTATGACAGCGACGTACTGAAGGCATTAGCTGAAAATAATCCGGCCATTGAAGTTAGTGTAGCTCGTGAAACGGAGCCAAAACTGGCAAATAATTTCTTGAAGGGGGATAATCCAGGTGTAGTGATGACTTTTGCCGAGACTCGCTTCTTATTGGCTGAGGCCGCTTTGAAGAATTGGAATCTTGGAAGCATGAGTCAGGATGTTGAGTCCTTCTATGCGGAAGGGGTCAGAGCTGCCATCGATTTTTTGACACAGCGTTATGGTTGTGCGGCAGTTGACGAAGTGGAGTTTAATGTGTATATGGCGAAGAACGGTATAGGCTACACCGATGAACAAAAATTGGCCAGTATTCATACCCAGGCTTGGATTCTTCATTTTACCAATCCGGCAGAATGTTGGGCTAATCAGCGTCGTTCCGGCTATCCAAAACTGAAATCTCCGGCAGAATACGGCTTTGGCCAGTTTCTGACAGGTGGTGCTGAAATTCCGGTGCGATTGTGTTATCCTGTATTGGAGGCTTCGTATAATAAAGTTGGCTATGAAGAGGCGCTTCAGCGTATGGGGGGAACTGACAGTTGGAACACCCGGTTATGGTGGGATAAATAAATTATAGAAGTATGTAGAATTTTTATAAAAAGAAAGACGAATGAAAAAGATATATTTCACATGGTTATTGCTGTTGGCAGTTCAGATATGCTTTACAGCTTGTCAGGGTGAAGAACCGTTTTCTACGATTACGGCTTACGATGACCCTCGTATTTTAGATCCTACGTTTCCAGATAAGACAGATGGGCAACTGCCAGTAGTAGTGAATATGAATCGGGATACTAATTTCACAATGACTCTGACAGTGACTCCTGCCGACTACTGTAGCGTGAGTTGGTTACTGGATGGTGTTGAGGTGGCACAAGGTGTCACCATTGACATGAACTTGAAAGCAGGTACGTATCATTTGCGGGTGAATGTGTCTACCGAACAGGGTAAATCGACATTTCGGGAAGGTTTGGTGCAGGTCAATCCTTTGGAAGAGGACCCTTGGGCTATTCAGATAGGACATGAACGGATTATCGCTCCTGGATGTACAGCTCGTCTGTATGGACATCACTTGGAACAGGTAACAGGGATTGTGATTGCTAATCAGACAGTGACCCGTTTGGTACAGGGCAGTGATGATCAGGGTATGTATTTGGAATATCAAGTGCCGCAAGAAGTGACCGAGGGGGAGCATCGCATTATTTTATTGGATGCGGATGGTCAGGAATTCGGAGGCGACAAAGTGAATGTGAGCCGTAAGTCGTTGGTTATTTCTGGAGCTGACCGGATGACTGCAGGAAAAGAATGGACGTTATCCGGTATCAATTTGAGTAAAATCAAATCCCTTACTTTGGGGGAACAGACGGTGACTGAATTTATAGAGCAGTCCGATGTACAGCTTGTACTGACTGCTCCGCAACTGACTGATGGCGAATACACGTTGAGCGGCATGACAGTTGATGGAGAGCCAGTCTTGTTTTATTCTGAAAAAGGCAGCCAAGAACAGTGCACAGTCATTGTTTCGTCTATGGTAGTATTATGGAAAGGACATCACTATGTGTCTTGGGATTTACCGGATGACAACCCTAATAAAACGTTTAATCTGATTGGCAGGGAAGTCTTTGCTGAGATAAAAGCAGGGGCTACGCTGTATATTCATTATTCTATTCAGGCTTCGGATGAGTATCATCAGATGCGTACAGTTTCCACTTATTGGAACGATTTGCCGGGCACAGCCGCATTTGATTTTAATGAAAATGGGGTAAAGGAGCTTGTTCTTACTCAGCCGGTATTGGATATGATTCTGAATGAAGGTGGATTCCTTTGTGTAGGTCACGGCTATTTTGTAGATATGATTGCGGTTATGTAAGTAAACTCTAAACATAAAATGTTATGAATAAATTTAGAAAGACAATGGTATTGTTTTCTATTCTGCTGATGGCTTCATGCCATCAGCAGACCCCGGCACCAGTCATTGTTTCGGATGTTCAGGTAGAAGAGAAGGTAGAACAGGTACTTTCAAAGATGACACTTGATGAAAAGATAGGTCAGATGACTCAGCTTTCTATTGATGTGTTAGGTAGTTTTGTTAATGGTGAGTTTGTGTTGGATGAATCGAAATTACAACAGGCCATTGCAGAGTTTAAGGTAGGTTCTGTACTGAATGCTCCCGGTCCTGTGGCACAAACAGCGGCTAAATGGCAGGAGATAATCGGTCGGATTCAGGAAGTTTCTATGAAAGAAATAGGTATTCCCTGTATTTACGGATTAGATCAGACTCATGGTACTACCTATACATTGGATGGTATCCTTTTCCCACAGAATATCAATATAGCAGCTTCGTTTAATCCCGAATTGGCTTACGAAGCGGCTCGTATTACGGCTTATGAAACCCGGGCAGGTAGTTGCCCCTGGACTTTTTCTCCTACAGTAGATATGGCTCGTGATCCGCGCTGGTCACGTATTTGGGAG
Source organism: Bacteroides sp. 2201st1_D9_2201SCRN_220225 (assembly GCF_040928965.1). NCBI lineage: Bacteria > Pseudomonadati > Bacteroidota > Bacteroidia > Bacteroidales > Bacteroidaceae > Bacteroides > Bacteroides sp. 2201st1_D9_2201SCRN_220225. The sequence goes on from NZ_JBCODG010000022.1 coordinate 7,749, forward strand.
AACTTTGGTGAAGACTGCTTGGTCAATGCGGTCATGGGAAGCCAGTCTATTTTGGGATACCAGGGTGACGAACCGAATCATATTCCAGCCAATCGCATCGCGGCCTCTGTCAAGCATTATATGGGATACAGTTCGGCCCGTACAGGAAAAGACCGTACGCCGGCTTATATTTCTGAATCCGAACTGCGTGAGAAATGTTTTGCGCCCTTTAAGGCTTGTGTGGAAGCCGGCGCTTTGACCATCATGGTTAATAGCGGTTCTATCAACGGAGTACCTGTGCATGCCAACCATGAACTGCTCACCAAGTGGCTAAAGGAAGACCTGCAATGGGATGGTATGCTGGTGACTGACTGGGCTGATATCAATAACCTGTATACTCGCGAGCATGTGGCTGCCAGCAAGAAAGAAGCTATCAAAATGGCTGTCAATGCAGGGATTGATATGGCGATGGAACCTTATGATTTGGGCTATTGTACGTTACTCAAAGAATTAGTGGAGGAGAATGAAGTTTCCATGGCGCGTATTGATGATGCGGTGCGTCGTGTATTGCGCCTTAAGGTTCGTTTGGGCTTATTTGAACAGCCCATAACACCTATGGCTGATTATCCTTTGTTGGGAAGTGAAGAACACGCTCAGTTGGCATTAAAGGCGGCCGAGGAATCGGAAATTCTGTTGAAAAATAAAGATCAGATTCTTCCGCTGAAGAAAGGTACTAAGATATTGGTTACAGGTCCTAATGCTCATTCTATGCGTTGCCTGAATGGAGGTTGGAGTTATTCTTGGCAGGGGCATTTGGCTGACCGTTTTGCCAGTAAATACAATACCCTTTATGAGGCAATCTGTCAGGAGTTTGGTGCTGATCATGTTCGTTTGGAGCAAGGGGTTACTTATGTGGCTGAAGGAACGTATACTGAAGAAAATACGCCCGAAATAGCAAAGGCGGTAGCTGCTGCCCATCAGGTAGATGTTATCATTGCTTGTATTGGTGAAAACTCCTATTGTGAAACTCCTGGTAATCTGTCTGAAATGGCCATTTCTGAAAATCAGCGTAATTTGGTGAAAGCACTGGCGACTACAGGCAAACCCATGATATTGGTGTTGAATGAAGGACGTCCCCGTATTATCCATGATTTGGAGCCTTTAGCTCAAGGCATTATCCATATAATGCTACCCGGTAATTTCGGAGGGAATGCATTGGCGAATATTTTGTCTGGAGAGGCTAATCCTAGTGCTAAGATGCCTTATACTTATCCGCGTCATGAAGCAGAACTGACAACATATGATTATCGTGTCAGTGAAGAGATGGATAAGATGGAAGGAGCTTATGATTATGATGCTGTCATTTCGGTGCAATGGCCTTTTGGCTATGGATTAAGTTATACAACTTTTGAGTACAGTAGGCTAGTTTGCAGTCATAGCGATTTCAATGTGCAGGATGAATTGACGTTTACGGTTGATGTAACCAATACCGGCAAGCGGACAGGCAAAGAGGTAGTGATGTTGTTTAGCCGTGACATGGTGGCTTCCCTGACACCTGAAAATCGTCGTCTTCGCGCTTTTCAAAAAGTGGAACTGAAACCAGGTGAAACTAAGCAGGTGACGTTGAAGATTCCGGCCAGCGACTTGGCGTTTGTAGGAAGTGATGGTCGCTGGATACTGGAGGCTGGTGAATTCAGAATACAGGTGGGTAATCAGCTGATTCATATCCAATGTAGTGAGACCTATCAGTGGAATACACCGAATCGCTAAGTAGATTCTACAGATTCTATATCAAACTTCAGACGCAGATAAAATAGGGGATTTATTTCGTATCATCTGCGTCTGATATTTATTTTGTGCACCTCTCTTTTTAAGCCTTTTTTGTTTTCTTCTAGTTGGTCAACCACTTCCATTGCATAGTCACGTAAAAAAGGGACAGCAAGCCTTGTTTTTTTATCAGCTTATTGCCTTTTTTGGGGGGTACATCAAAGCCGTCAAGCCGTAGTGTATACAAAAGAAAAAGAGGCTGTTTCAAAATGAAGTGTACTCCAAAAGTTAGACACAAAACTTTTGGGGTGTTTTTTATGAAGTACAGTTATGAACAACGGCTCATCATCGTTAGCCGGGTAAAACAAGGAGAAGCAATAGCTCACTTGTCGAAAGAGTGTCATATCAATAAAACTCAGATATTGGCATGGGTGAGAATGTGGGACAAATATGGCTGTTCCGGACTGGAACAACAACCCCATTGCCGTCCTACGGTTTAATTAAAGGAAGAAGTCGTACGTTTAATATTAGAAAAAAGGTGTACCTTTGGCCCATATAAGAGTAGAATACAAAATTGGCAAGACGGCACTACAACGCTGAGTCAGCACAGTACGCAAGTATGGTTATGAGGCTCTTGATCCGTCCAAACGCCGAGGAAGGCCACCGAAAAATCCTATGGGATGCCCAAAGAAAAAAGAACCACAAACTGAGCTTGAGAAGCTTCAGGCTGAAAATCTCCGCCTGAGAGCGGAGAACGCGCTATTAAAAAAGGCGAAGGCCTTAGTCGAGGCAAAGAAAGCCCAAGCACTTCTGAATGGGCTCAGATCATTGACGAACTAAGGTCGGATTATCCTCTTGACTTGCTATTGGAATCAAGAAAGATGGCTCGTTCTGTGTTCTATTACCATCTGAAGTGCCTTAAAGCTGCTGACAGGTATATTAATGAAAAGGAATTGATTAAACTGTTTTTTCATGAGTATAAGGGATGCTATGGCTATCGTCGTGTGACAGCGGAGATGCATAACCGTGGTTTTATGTTAAACCATAAGAGCATCCGAAGGCTTATGGGCGACTTGGGGCTTAAAAGCTACTGAATCCCTTTCATCTCTCTTGGATCAGTTATAATTCTTGTGGGATTAACCTCTTATGTCTTTCTGTTCTTATCTCTGAAAGCTACTCTGCTGTGCGCGTGACGGTAAATATAGAGGTCAATCCCTGTACGCCAATAGAGTAAGTCGAAAACTCAGATGAATGGCGTGTGTTTTGTTCCGCTATATGTCAGCGTTAAACGGTGCATTGCTCTTGTTGCTGCCACATATAACATACTCCGGTCGATCTCAGAATGATAATTTTTATCATCTACTTGTGGGATAATCACCTCATTAAATTCCAAACCCTTTGCCATGTGTGCAGAGGTGATAACGATACCTTGTACAAAAGCCGAACTTTGATTTGATAGGAAATGAATATCAGGAATTTGTAGTTTCTCTGCCATTTCACAAGCTTGCGATTCGGTTTTGCAGACAATTCCAAGTGATTTGTAAGCGGATGCCTGATGAGTAACTATTAAATTTTCAATGGCAGACAGCTCTTCTTTCTCATTATCGAATTGTAATACTTGCGGTTTCTTTCCATGCCGTGCGACAGGTTCAAGTTCGGTATTTGTCCGTATTTGCTGTGCAAACTCTGTGATTTCACAAGTAGAACGGTAGCTTTTGCATAGTTTCATTATCTCGCCCATAATAAGGGCTTTCTGAATCATATCCGCAGTAGATGAGCCATAAGGATTGACCGACTGACTGGTATCTCCCAACACCGTTTTCCGACAAGGGAATAGCTTTTGCATCACCTTGTACTGGATTGGAGAATAATCTTGCATTTCATCTACCAGCAAATGCTTGACATAGTTCTTTGTACCACCTTCCAAAGCGATATGCAGGTACGCCAGTGGTGCTATGTCGGCATATTCAAGTATGCGGTTCTTCCGCATTTTAAAGAGTTCCGGCTTACCTATCCATGCGAAGAAATCTTTATAGACTTGCAGGTCATTGTTTCCGGCAAACATTCGCTTGATTTCTTTTTTAAGGAAATTCCGCTCGGCAGTCGTCACAGTAAAAGCATACTGTACTTTCATCATATCGAGAATATAATCCGTCATTGCCTCGAACCGTTGGCGCATGGGGTAGCGGTTGAAACGGTGGAATTGCTCTTCGATAAATTCAGCCGGGACGGTGATATGTTTGGTTAGCTTCACATCCTCTGCTCTAAAGTAGTGGTTTTCGATGTACAAAATAAAGCGATCCAGACTGGCGATGAAATCGAAAGATGATTTATATTCGATTCGCTCGATAAAGTCCGGTGTTGGTTTTGTCAGTAATTCATTCACTTGGTCAAAAAAGCTAAAGTATTTGTATTTGTGATTCAGTACTTCGGAAAGTATCTGTTCCATGCTGGTTTCGGGTACGGTTTCTTCGCCCAGTTCGGGTAGCACATTGGAAATGTAATCGGCAAACACCTTATTGGGAGAAATAATCAAGATGTCGTTTGAAGAAAGACTACCCTGAAAAGCATATAGCAAGTAGGCGATGCGGTGCAGGGCAATAGAAGTTTTACCCGAACCTGCCACCCCCTGAATGATGAGCGTTCGGGCTTCCTCATTACGGATAATCCGGTTTTGCTCCCGCTGAATGGTGGCAACAATGTTCTTCATTTTATCATCCGCATTAGCACTCAGTTCCTTTTGCAGAATATCATCGTGAACGGTCAGCGCACTTTCGATCATGAATTCCATCTTTCCAGCTCGGATTCGGTATTGGCGTTTCAACGAAATATCCCCTTTTATCTCTCCCGATGGGGATTGATAAGATGCTTCGCCCAATTCGTAATCATAGAACATACTCGAAATAGGCGCCCGCCAATCATAAATCACGGTTGTCCGGCTTTCAGTATCGTGAAAGGTATGGATACCGATATAAACAGGGATTATCGGACGGTTCTCGCTCTTCTCTTGAAAGTCGATTCGTCCGAAGTAGGGAATATCCACTATTTGGGCAAGCCGTCGGCGTTTGTCAATTACACTTTCGCCTATGGCAAAATGATTCAGGATGCTTTCACGCATGGAGCGTATCTCATGTGGATCAATATCTTTATTATTCCAAAGGTAGTCTTTGTACTCCGCCAATGTATCTACATGGTCTTTCACGGACACATCGGTATGGCTGATTATCTGCTTCAGCCGATTGATTATTTGCTGCAAATAGCTTCTTTCTTGCTTCTCTGTTTGATTGAATACCATAGTAATTTATTGCTAAAGGATGAAAATAGAGTCACGAACGGTGCACAAAATTACTGCAATTGGGTAGGATAGGAAATGGCTATTTATAGCTATATATCCATATGTTTTGTATCTTTGCACACTTAAAATGAACGATATGGATATTCTTGAACTCGCCCTGTATAATCAGCAAACCGCTTGGAAAATACTGGAACATACCGGTATTATCCCGGCATGGGAACGTATTGGGGCAACCGTTCATCTGGTAGGCTCACTCAAATCCGGTCTGTTGGCAAAGAGTAGGGATATAGACCTGCATATCTATACCGATACATTGGATATTGCAGCCAGCTTTTCTGTGATGCAGGAACTTGCCGAACGGCTTTCTTTAAAGGAAATCCACTATAATAATCTGATTCAGACAGAAGAAGAGTGCATCGAATGGCATGTTCTCTACGAGGATGAAGACAGGAACACATGGAAGTTCGACATGATTCATATTCGTAAAGGCTCAAAATACGATGGTGTGGTTGAAAGAGCAACTGCTGCCATTACGAACCGACTTACCCCTGAAATCAAGCAAACCATCCTTCAAATAAAATTCGATGTGCCGGACGGTGTGCAGATTCCCGGCATAGAAATTTACCATGCTGTTTTCGTGGGTGGGGTTCGCAGTTACGAAGAACTGGAACAATGGAGAGAAACCAATCCGCTGACAAATAGCTTAGATTGGTTGCCGTAATAGAAATATGTTTAAAGTAGCCCTGCAATACCATAAATGACTAACCTTGTACATATCGTATGTGGTAATATTGAAAATGAAGAAGATTAGAATAACAGCTATAAGAAAGGTGCAACATCGCGATTTGTCGGCTATGTACGAAAATCCTATTGAACACACTTGTGATATTGAAGAAGGTACAACTTTTATTTCAGTCGATGGGCAGAAACCGGAAGGACTGTGTGAAAGCGCATGGGGCTCAATGCGCTATTTTGTTACGGAATTAGCCAATGGAGGCGGTAACTTTTATGACGGTTGGATGAAGAATCCGCACTCGGCCATGATTTCGTGTAACGATGGTTTCCGTCCTGTTAGTTTTTATATTGAAGTGATTGAATAATGATGTGCATTAGGATAAAATGCCAGTGTTCAGCTAATAGAGAATACCAGAACTTTCCGCCCGGTTGATAGCTTCGATCACATTATCGGCATTCAATTTTGCCAATATATTCTTGCGGTGATTGTTTACCGTGTAAATGCTAAGGTTCAGTTTATAAGCAATCTCCTTGCTCAAAAATCCTTGTCGGATTAATAAAAGTATTTCCTTTTCCCGCTTGGTTAATTGTTGGTTTGCCGGAACAACTGCCGTTGGAAGTATCTCACCCGTTTTCCGATTTATAACCGTCCGCCTGATTCGCTCCATAGGTGTTTGGTCAGGCGCAATGTCCACCACTCCCATAATCATCCATGCCTTTCCATTTTTGTCTTTCTGAATCACTTGGTGGCGACTGATTACATTCACATATTCCTGCCGGGCATTCAGCATACGAATTTGGAATATCTGCTGATAATCATTTCTTTGTTCCTGCGGAAGTGAATAGATGAACTGCCCGTGTTCAATCTGGTGTTCGATGAGTTGTGCCCGGTCGTCCGGGTGAATCCGTTCTTCCAATAAATTCCCCTGTTTCTGAATCGTCTTTATCCATGTAGGGTTATATCCGAAAATAGTAGCAAAGTTATCGGATGCAAAATCGTATCGTTCTTTGAAAACATCTACCGTAAAGATGCAACTTTGGCTCATTCGTGAGAATGTCTGTATAGATGCCCTGCGTTCATTCCATAAATCATAGTCCACATCCAGCGGACTGATCTGCTGTCTTGCCCATAATTCTTCGGGAGTTATCTTATTGGTAGCCATGTAACAAAGGTAAACGATTTTTTTGAATTTCTATGTTCATTTGCTTTTCTCAGCAATGAGGGGTCAATAGATGAGGATTTTTACGTTGACCCGATAAAATGAAAAAAGACCGCTGAATCAGCGATCTTTTTTTAGTTGCGGAGGCCTGACTCGAACAGACGACCTTTGGGTTATGAGCCCAACGAGCTACCAACTGCTCCACTCCGCGATGTTTTGTGAGTGCAAAGGTACGACTTTTATTTGAATTTGCAAATAAAAGCCGGATTATTTTTCATAAGAAATGCACTAATATACATAATTGGTTGATAAATAGGCTGATAAAATACAAATATTTTTATTTGCTAATTGGCTTTATTGTTAATAAAATGTGCTTTTGTTTGTGATATATGCGGAAATGTCTTACTTTTGCACAAATTATTAAGCAATGTGCAATTAGTCTATGGCCGTATCGAAGACAAAAGCTAAATTAGTGGATGTAGCCCGTCAGTTGTTTGCTAAAATGGGTGTTGAGAATACCACGATGAATGATATTGCCCTCGCTTCTAAAAAAGGTAGGAGAACGCTTTATACCTATTTTAAGAGCAAGGAAGATATTTATATGGCTGTTGTCGAATCGGAACTGGATATGCTTTCGGACATGATGAAGCGTGTGGCGGAGAAGAATATATCGCCGGACGAGAAGATGATTGAAATGATATACACGCGTCTGGATGCAGTGAAAGAGGTGGTATTCCGTAATGGGACGCTCCGGGCTAATTTCTTTCGCGACATTTGGCGGGTAGAGAAGGTACGTAAGCGTTTTGATGCCAAGGAGATACTGCTGTTCAAAGATGTATTGCGCGAAGGAGTGGAGAAAGGCGTGTTCAGAATAGACGATATTGACATGACTGCCGAGTTGGTGCATTATTGCGTAAAAGGGATTGAAGTGCCCTATATCCGTGGCCATATCGGTGCAAAGTTGGATGATGAAACCCGCGACAAATACGTTGTCAACCTCGTGTTTGGCGCATTGCATAGAACATAAAAACATTTAATCAATAATTAAAAACAGTATGGGATTATTAGACGGAAAAACAGCCATTGTAACCGGCGCCGCTCGCGGCATTGGTAAGGCTATTGCTTTAAAGTTCGCTCAAGAAGGAGCTAATATAGCATTCACCGACCTGGTGATTGACGAAAATGCTGAAGCTACAGCTAAAGAAATCGAAACGTTGGGCGTAAAGGCCAAAGCGTATGCTTCCAATGCTGCCAGCTTTGAAGATACTGCCAAAGTGGTGGAGGCTATCCATGCAGACTTCGGTCGCATTGATATTTTGGTAAACAACGCCGGTATCACCCGTGACGGTCTGATGATGCGCATGACCGAACAGCAATGGGATATGGTTATCAACGTGAACTTGAAATCGGCTTTCAACTTCATTCACGCTTGTACTCCGATTATGATGCGCCAGAAAGCCGGCAGCATTATCAATATGGCTTCTGTAGTAGGTGTTCACGGTAATGCAGGCCAGGCAAACTACTCTGCTTCTAAGGCCGGTATGATTGCATTGGCAAAGTCTATCGCACAAGAACTGGGTTCTCGCGGCATCCGTGCCAACGCTATTGCTCCGGGCTTCATTATGACGGCTATGACGGATGCGCTGTCCGAAGAAGTAAAAGCCGAATGGTGCAAGAAGATACCTTTGCGTCGTGGCGGTACTCCCGAAGACGTTGCCAATATTGCTACCTTCCTGGCTTCTGATATGTCTTCTTATGTATCAGGACAGGTAATTCAGGTAGACGGTGGTATGAACATGTAAAATAGTGATTGACGGTTAGCGGTTAGTGAGAATTGCCAGCCGCTAACCTCAGTTTTTTAATCACTAATCGCTAATCACTAATCGCTAAATAAATGACTGTCGTATACGAAGACAATCATATCATTATAGTCAACAAGACCGCTTCCGAGATAGTTCAGGGAGACAAGACGGGTGATACGCCGCTTTCGGAAACCGTAAAGCTGTATCTTAAGGAGAAATACCAAAAGCCCGGCAATGTCTTTATAGGTGTTACACACCGTTTGGACCGCCCCGTAAGCGGTCTTGTTGTTTTTGCCAAAACGAGTAAGGCACTTGCCCGTCTGAACGAGATGTTCAGGAACAGTGAGGTGAAGAAAACCTATTGGGCAGTGGTGAAGAACCGCCCTCGGGAGTCAGAGGGTGAGTTGGTGAACTATTTGGTACGTAATGAGAAGCAAAACAAGAGCTATGCCTACGATAAGGAAGTGCCGAACAGCAAGAAAGCGATTTTGCATTATCGGCTCATAGCCCGGTCGCAGAACTATTATCTGCTGGAAATAGACCTGAAAACGGGGCGGCATCATCAGATACGCTGTCAGTTGGCAAAAATGGGATGTCCCATTAAGGGAGATTTGAAGTACGGTTCTCCCCGTTCCAATCCCGACGGAAGCATTTGTCTGCATGCGCGCTTTGTGCGCTTTGTACATCCGGTATCCAAGAAGCTGATAGAGGTGGAAGCCCCTGTCCCTGCCGGTAATCTATGGAATGGCTTTGAAATGGTTTGATAATCTGTTAATAACAAATTCAATGAAAAAGATTCTGATTCTTTCGGGACTGTCCCTGCTTGTTGCGCTTGCAGTTCGGGCACAGGATAAAGTGACCGAATACAATGTACGTCCTGCCGTTGCGGTGCGTACTCCGCTCCAGGGTGACAGTATCAATTTTACTGGGGAGAAGTTCACGGCCGACGCTTTGTTGAAAACCGATATCAGTCTTGACTTCGACGGGCGTCCTTATGAACGTATCACGGCGGATACCGCAGGATATGTACGGGTGGAGAAAGCCGATAAGGATAATCTGTTCTATCTGTTTGCCACCCATCTGCGTGCGGAACGCTTTATGAAAGGAAAGTTGAATATTTACTCTCCCGCGCGTTTCGAGGTGTTTGTGAATGGTGTTTCCAAACAGTCTAAAACAACTGCGGAAGATAGCTTGTCGCAGGTTGCTCCTTCGGTACTCAGTCTGCGTCTGGAGCCGGAAACGGATTATGAGATAGTCGTTAAATTGTTGTCGACGGCTGCCGATAAGGCTGTTCCCGTATTGAAGTGCGAGTTTGAGAAAGATAAGGAGTTTGCCGATGTAGGTTACCGGCTCGCACCCGATTTGAAAAGACGTTTCGCATTGCACAATACGGCTTTCGGAAGTCGCGTGCGCTCGGTCAGCCTCTCTCCGAACGGCAAATATCTGCTTGCCTGCTATGCGGATAACTACTCGTTGAAGCGCTCAAGGACACGTTGTGAACTGACCGAACTGAAGACAGGCAGGGTGATACTGCCCGCTGCCGATGAGAAAATGCGTTGGATGCCCCGCAGCAATAAGCTTTATTATACCGTAACAGGCAGGCAACGGAATGATTTGGTTGTGTTCGACCCTGCTACCATGCGCGAGGAAGTGTTGCTGAAAGATGTTCCCGAGGGATATTTTGCATGGTCGCCTGCAGAAGACTATCTTATCTACTCTCCGGATGATAAGGGAGAAGCGGTAGGCGGTCCTTTGAAGCGGCTGCTGCATCCCGACGACCGGATTCCCGATGCGCGTTCCCGCAACTATCTCGTTAGGTACGACCCTGTCACCGGACTTTCCGAACGTCTCACTTACGGCAGCCATGCCGTTTATCTGAATGATATATCCTCTGACGGCAAGAAACTCTTGTGTTCCACCTCTAAATCGAATATCACTCAATGTCCTTTCTCGCTTACTTCCATCTTCGAGCTGGATTTGGCTACGTTGCAGGCGGATACGCTGGTGGCGTGGAACCCTTATGTAAACAGGGCGGCTTACTCTCCCGATGGCGGACAGCTTTTGGTAATCGGCAGTCCGATGGCTTTTGACGGAATAGGGAAAAACTGCGGCGAGCATCCCATCGCCAATGATTTCGATACTCAGGCATTCATTGTGGACAAGGCCACGAAAAAGGTTAATCCCATCACGCGCGATTTCAATCCTGCCGTCGACTTCCTGCAGTGGAACCGTGTAGACGGCTGTATCTACTTCAATACAACGGACGAAGATTGCAGACATATCTATCGCTATGTGCCGAAGACGGAGAGTTTTGAAATGCTGCCGCTTCAGGAAGATGTGATTTCTTCCTTCGACCTGGCGGAGTACAATCCTGCGGTTGCCGCCTATGTCGGTGGTGGCAATGCCAGTGTGGGAGTTGCCTATACGTATGATGTGAAGAAGAAAACATCCGTTTTGCTTGCCAATCCGATGAAGTCCGTTTTGGACAAGATAGATATGGGCACAATGAAGGAGTGGAACTTCACGGCGGAAGACGGTACGGAGATTAAGGGTATGATATGCCTGCCGCCGGCTTTCGACCCGAACAGGAAATATCCGCTTATCGTTTATTACTACGGCGGGACTACACCTACCACACGCGGCATCACTTCGCCTTATTGTGCGCAATTGTTTGCATCACGCGATTATGTGGTTTATGTTATCCAGCCCAGCGGGGCTATCGGTTACGGTCAGGAGTTTTCCGCCCGTCATGTCAATGCGTGGGGAGAACGCACTGCCGATGAAATCATCGAGGGCACGAAGAAGTTCTGCGCCGCGCATCCGTTTGTCAACGACAAGCGTATCGGCTGTATCGGAGCATCCTATGGCGGTTTTATGACGATGTACTTGCAGACCAAGACGGATTTGTTTGCCGCTGCCGTTTCGCATGCGGGCATCAGTAACGTGACCAGTTACTGGGGCGAGGGCTATTGGGGCTATTCCTACAACTCCGTTGCCGCTGCCGGGAGCTATCCGTGGAATAATTCCGATTTGTTTACCAAACACGGAGCATTGTTCAATGCGGATAAAATCAAGACCCCGTTGTTGCTGTTGCATGGTACGGTGGACACGAATGTGCCTATCGGCGAAAGTATTCAGTTGTACAATGCCTTGAAGATATTGGGTAAGCCGGTTGAGTTCATAACGGTGGACGGTGAGAATCATTTCATCAGTGATTATCCCAAGCGCGAGTTGTGGCACAACTCTATTATGGCATGGTTTGCACGTTGGCTGCAAGATAGTCCGGCATGGTGGAACGACCTTTACCCGGAAAGACATTGGTAAGATATTAAGATAAGAGGAAAAAGTTCCTCACTGCTTTATTACGACAAAAAGCCGTTTCCCGGAATAGACAAGGAGGAAACGGCTTTTTTGTTGTCAGTGTGCTTACTGTTATTCGGCACATGAAGTTGTGAAATGGATGCTCTTGGCCGTTTGCATCTGTGCTCAGGCCAAGAACGATCCGTCACAAACAAACATAAACAGGGCTGCTACTAATACTAGTTTTTTGTTTTTTACTTGTTTTTAATTAGGTTAATATATTTATTCGGTTTTGGTTTAGGTAGATTCTACTTTGATGTTGTGGAGTTAAACTTCACACAATATATATATCAAATGACGTGCCAGAGTGAGGGTGGAAACGGTAAGTCATTGCAGATTAGCACGCTATTTTTACTGTGAAGGTGCGCAGGGGTGTGAAGATGTGTGGAAGCGGTGTGGAAAGTGTGGAATAGAGTGTGGAGTTTTTCCACAGTTATAACTCTATTCCATATAATTTAAGTTTGTTGTAAAGTGTCTTTCTGTCTATCCCCAGCAGTTGGGCGGCGCGGCTTTTGTTATATCCTGTCTGCTTCAGGGCTTCGATTATCTGCTGCTTCTCGGTCTCTTCGTTACGGAGAGGCATACCTGCTGCGGATGGGGCTACCGGACTCTTCAGTTCGCTAAGCTCGTTCAGGGTGATGAGTTTGTCTTGCGCCAAAAGGGTGGCACGCCGGACGATGTTCTTCATCTGGCGCAGGTTGCCCGGCCATTGATATTCCAATAAAGCTTTGGATGCCTTTTCGTCAAAGCCGATGAGGTGCTTGTCCAGTTCACGGTTTGCCTGGTCCAGGAAGAAGTTTGCAAAGAGCAGGATATCCTCGCGGCGGTCTTTCAGTTGCGGCATACGCAGGGTAAACTCATTGATGCGGTGGTAGAGATCCTCGCGGAAAGTCCCTTTCTCGATGGCCTGTTCCAGATTCTCATTGGTGGCGGACACTAAGCGCACATCTACCTGTATCTCCTTGTTGGAGCCGACAGGACGTATTTTACGTTCCTGCAGGGCGCGGAGCAATTGTATCTGCACCTCGTAGCTGAGATTGCCTATTTCATCCAAAAAGATAGTGCCGCCGTTGGCAGCAACGAACGCGCCCGTCTTGTCGGTCAGCGCACCGGTAAAGGAACCTTTTACATGGCCGAAGAATTCGGAAGCCGCCAGCTCTTTGGGGATAGCTCCGCAGTCAATGGCTATGAACGGCTGTTTGGCGCGGCGGCTCAACTTATGGATGCGTTGCGCCACGTACTCCTTGCCTGTTCCGCTGGCCCCGTTGATGAGGACGGACATGTTGGTGGGAGAAACCAGGTTCACATAATTATAAAGTTGCCTGGCGGCATCGCTTTCGCCTTCCAGGTAGTCGGATGAAGCGTTCTCTGCACCTTTCCGGCAGGAATTCCCATTGCTTTCGGAACGCATGGTCTGTTTGGACGAAACAGACGGTCTGTTTGGGTCGAACGCATGGTCTGTTTGGGTCGAACGCATGGTCTGTTCCGAAGCAACGGATGAGGACTTCAGGGCTTCATCCATTTTCTTCAATAACTCGTCGGGGTTTACGGGTTTTGCAATGTAGTCGCATGCGCCCAGTTTCATGGCCTGCACGGCAGACTGTATGTCGGCATAGCCCGTCATGATGATAAGAGGGATGTGCAGGGAATGTTCTCCCAGCCACTTCAGCAAATCTATGCCGTCGCGGTCGGGCAGGCGCAAGTCGGACAGTATCAGGTCCACCGTCTCGGCTTCGATATGCTTCTGGGCACGGGCTATACTGCTTGCCGAACTGACTTGGAATCCTTTTTTGCCAAGCCATGTTTTCAATATCATGCCGTAAGTGATATCATCTTCTACGATTAATATGGATTTCATCCCTTCTGCTTTTTATCTCTTTTATGGCACAAAGGTAAATCGTTTTGTCCGATTTTAGTATATTTGCAGGCTTAAATTAAACAAAAAGACAGATGAAAAGAAATCTCATTGTATTATTAACCATACTGGTGTGCGGCCTGACGGCCTGCAAACCGGGACAAAAGAAAGACGGAAATATGGAAAAAGAAACGAAGTTGAAGATTGAGACAAGTGCGGGTGACATCATCGTGAAACTGTATAACGAAACGCCGAAGCATCGCGATAACTTTATCAAGCTGGCCGAGGAAGGTACTTATGAAGGTACGCTGTTTCACCGTGTCATCAAGGACTTCATGATACAGGCGGGCGACCCCGAATCGAAGAATGCCCCGAAAGGCAAGATGCTGGGAGCGGGCGATGTGGGATACACTGTTCCTGCGGAGTTTGTCTACCCGAAATACTTCCATAAGAAAGGTGCGCTGTCTGCCGCTCGTCAGGGAGATAATGTAAACCCGAAGAAGGAATCGTCCGGTTGTCAGTTCTATATCGTGACCGGAAAGGTGTATAACGATTCTACGCTTCTCGGCATGGAACATCAGATGAACCAGGCACGCCTGAACAATGCTTTCAATGCTTTGGCGCAGAAGCACATGAAGGAAATCTACAAGATGCGTAAGGACGGTGACCAGGAAGGGCTGATGAATCTGCAGGACACGCTTATCGCGCAGGCTGAGGCTCAGGTGGCCGGCGAACCGGAGTTCCGTTTCACGCCGGAACAGGTAAAGGCATATACCACTGTAGGCGGCACACCGCATCTGGACGGCGAATATACCGTGTTCGGCGAAGTCGTTGAAGGCATGGATGTGGTAGATAAGATACAACAGGTAAAGACAGATCGCAGCGACCGTCCGGAAGAGGATGTGAAGATTGAGAAGGTGACTGTGATTGACTGATAAACAGAATTGCGTCAAACCTTTGGGAAGAGAGCCTCGCCCTGTCACACAAGTATGAAGATAAATAAGCATTGTTTCCCCAACGGCCTGCGGCTGGTACACTACGAGGATACCAGCACGCAGATGGTGGCGCTGAACATCGTTTACGATGTCGGTGCGCGCGACGAGCATCCCGAACATACCGGCTTTGCCCATTTGTTCGAGCATCTGATGTTCGGCGGTTCGGCGCATATTCCCGATTACGATACGCCTTTGCAGTTGGCGGGGGGAGAAAACAATGCCTGGACCAATAATGACATAACCAATTACTACCTCACCGTTCCGAAGCCGAACGTAGAGACAGCCTTTTGGCTGGAGTCCGACCGTATGCTGGAGCTGGCTTTCAGCGAGCAAAGCCTCGAAGTGCAACGCGGTGTAGTGATGGAAGAGTTCAAGCAACGCTGCCTTAACCAGCCGTATGGCGATGTGGGGCATCTGTTCCGGCCGCTGGCATTCCGGGTGCATCCGTACTGCTGGCCTACTATCGGCAAGGAACTCTCGCACATAGAGCAAGCCACGCTGGACGAGGTGAAGAGTTTCTTCTACCGTTTCTATGCTCCGAACAATGCAGTGCTGGCAGTGACGGGAAACATTTCATGGGATGAAACCGTTAAGCTTACCGAGAAGTGGTTTGCTCCCATACCCCGGCGGGACGTTCCGGTGAGGCAATTGCCGCAGGAGCCGGAGCAAACGCAGGAACGCCGGCTGACGGTAGAAAGAAACGTGCCGCTGGACGCCTTGTTCATGGGCTATCACATGTGCAGTCGCGAGGGTGCGGATTATTACGCATTCGATATTCTGTCCGATATTCTCAGCAACGGACGTTCCAGCCGTTTGAACCGCCGCTTGGTACAGGAACAGAATATCTTTTCCGGTATCGACGCGTACATCAGCGGTACGCGTGATGCGGGTCTGCTGCAAATCAGCGGTAAGCCTGCGGCAGGTGTGTCGTTGGAGCAAGCGGAAGCTGCCGTCCGTAAAGAACTGGAAGAGTTGCAGCGGTCTCCGGTAGACGGGCAGGAGCTGGAGAAGGTTAAGAACAAGTTTGAATCTACCCAGATATTCGGCAATATCAACTATCTGAACGTAGCCACAAACCTTGCCTGGTTCGAGCTGACGGGAAAGGCGGAAGATATTGACCTTGAAGTAGAGCGTTATCGCTCCGTTACGACGGAGCAGTTGCATACTGTGGCGCAGCGTACTTTCTGCGAAAGCAATGCCGTAGTATTATATTATAAGAGTGATAAATGACAGTCAAAGGGAGCGTTTTTCGTCTCTTTGCAGGAAGGGAAGGGCGCCGTTTGACGAAACGAAAGTTCCCTGTTAAGGAAACTTCGGTTTCCTTGTTGAGGAAGCTTCGGTTTCCCGTTGAGGAAGCTTCAGTTTCCCATTGAGGAAACTCCCGTTTCCCGTCGGGGGAACTCCCGTTTCCCATTAGGGAAACTTTGGTTTCTTACTAAGGAAATTCTGGTTTCCCGTCAGGGGAACAATGGTTTCTCCCTTTGAAACAAATTTTAGACAATAAGATGATGAATTGGATAGCCGGCTATAAGCAGCATTATAAAGCGTTGATATTTTTGGGACTTCCCATTGTTATCGGACAGGTGGGAGTAATTATTCTCGGTTTTGCCGATACTCTGATGATCGGGCATCACAGTACCGAGGAGTTGGGTGCAGCTTCTTTCGTAAACAATGTATTTACGCTTTGCATCATTTTCAGTACCGGTTTCAGTTACGGGCTGACGCCTATCGTGGGCAGTCTTTACGGCAACCGCCGCTTTGCGGAAGCGGGGCAGGCGTTGCGTTGCAGTTTGGTGGCGAATGTCCTGGTGGCATTGCTCCTTACGTTTATCATGACGGTGGTCTACTTCAACGTGGAGCGCCTGGGGCAGCCCGAGGAACTGATGCCTTTGATAAAACCTTATTACCTGGTATTGCTTGCTTCGCTGGTTTTCGTGATGCTGTTCAACGGCTTCAAGCAGTTTACGGACGGAATCACAGATACGAAGACCGCCATGTGGATATTGCTGGGCGGAAATACGCTGAACATCATAGGCAACTATATCCTTATCAACGGCAAACTGGGCTTCCCAGAGCTGGGGTTGCTGGGAGCAGGCATCAGTACGTTGTTCTCGCGTATTATGATGGTGGTGGTGTTTGCGTTGATTGTGCTGCGCGGTCGCCGCTTTATCCGCTACCGGATCGGGTTCTCCCGCATGGGATGGTCGTTTCCGGTGTTCAAGAAACTCAATGCACTGGGCTGGCCTGTCGGTTTGCAGATGGGAATGGAGACGGCCTCTTTCAGCCTTAGCGCCATCATGGTGGGCTGGCTGGGCACTATCGCTTTGGCATCCCATCAGATAATGCTGACCATCTCGCAATTCACGTTTATGATGTACTACGGTATGGGTGCAGCGGTGGCGGTGCGTGTCAGCAATTTCAAGGGGCAAGACGATATGGAGAATGTACGCCGCTCCACATTTGCGGGTTTCCATCTGATAATGGCTATGGAAGTAGTGCTTATGAGCATCGTTTTTGTGATGCGCGGACAGGTGGGCGGCTGGTTTACGGATAGCGCAGAGGCTTCGGCGCTGGTAGCCTCTTTGTTCTTCCCTTTCTTGATTTATCAGTTTGGTGACGGACTGCAAATCAACTTTGCCAATGCGCTGCGGGGCATATCGGATGTAAAGCCGATGATGGTTATTGCATTTATTTCTTATTTTATTATATCTTTGCCCGTAGGATATTTTTGCGGTTTTGTGCTGGGCTGGGGACTGGTCGGCGTGTGGATGGCTTTCCCGTTCGGTCTGACCAGTGCCGGGGTGATGCTGTGGCTGCGCTTCCGCTATAAAACGAGGACGAGATGATGCACGGGGCGATGCTTTGTCACCCTGTCGCTCCATAACTCTTTTATTACCTGTTTATGAATAGCGTATCGAAAGTAAAGATAGCTGTCGGGTACACTCTGCTGCTGGGAGTGTTGTTCTTTTCCCTGTTCTTTGTGCACCGGGAGATGGAGCATCTTATGCTTTCCGATAACCGGGACGTGCAGTGGACGGACAGTCTCATTACGCTTCTTCGGAAGAAGGATGCGAACACCATTTACATGCTGCGCGTGTTGAGCGAGACGAACGACAGCATGGTCTCTACCCGGGAGATAGAAAATATTATCGCTACCCGGCAGGATTCGTTTGTGACAAACCAGCGCGTACAGCAGCGCATCATTACGCATCGCGACACGGTGGTTACCAAGCCCAGGAAGAAAGGATTCTTCCGCCGTTTGGGAGAGGTGTTCGTACCGCCTAAGAAAGATACCGCCATTCAGGTAAAGACTTCCCTCGAATATGCCACGGATACGGTGATTAACGTGTATAATCCGGTGGATTCCCTGCAGGAAAAGCTGCGTGCCGTGGCACAACAGCAGAAAGAACACATTGCGATTGTACAGCGCCGCAGGCGTACCTTGCAACGCATGGACCGGATGCTGACCGCCCGTATCGACAGTCTGCTGAAAGGCTACGAACAGGAAACCCTGCAGCGTGCCCGCAAAGAGGCGGAGTACCAGCAGTCCGTACGCCATCACTCCATTAAGACAATCAGCGGCATTGCCGTCGGCGCGGTACTGCTTTCCGTCTTTTTCCTGATAATCATAGGGCGCGACATTACGCGCAGCAACCGCTATCGCCGCGAACTGGAAGAAGCCCGCCGCCGTGCCGAGGACCTGCTGGCCACACGCGAGAAGATGATGCTTGCCATCACCCACGACTTTAAGGCGCCGCTCGGCTCCATCATGGGCTATGCCGACCTGCTCTCCCGTCTGACGGTGGACGAACGGCAACGCTTCTACCTGGATAATATGAAAACCTCATCGGAACATCTGCTGAAGCTGGTGGTCGATTTGCTCGATTTCCACAGGCTCGACCTTCATAAGGCGGAGATAAACCGGGTCACCTTCCATCCCGCCCGCTTGCTGGAAGAGATTCATGTCAGTTTTGAACCGCTGACTTCTGCCAAAGGCCTGGAGTTGCATTGCGATATTGCTCCCGAACTGGAGAGTACTTACATCTGCGACCCGCTCCGTCTCCGCCAGATTATCAACAACCTGCTGTCCAATGCAGTGAAGTTTACGGATGAGGGGAGCATAACGATGACGGCGCGTTACGAGGAACGCCGGCTGGTGGTGGCCATTGCCGATACGGGCAAAGGTATGGAACCGGCGGACAGGGAGCGGATTTTCCAGGAGTTTACCCGCCTTCCCGGTGCACAAGGCAAAGAGGGCTTCGGACTTGGTTTGTCTATTGTGCGCATGCTTGTGCAGTTGCTGGAAGGAACGATTGACGTGGACAGTGTGCCGGGCAAGGGAAGTACATTTACGCTGCGTGTTCCCTTGTTCCCCGTACAGGTATCGGAGGATACCGGCGAGAAATATCAGGAGACGGAAACCGGAACTTCTTCCGCTCTTTCAGAGAGCATGCCCGCTTCTTCACAACCTTCGCTCCGTGTGCTGCTGATTGACGACGACCGCATTCAGCTTACGCTTACCGCAGCCATGCTCCAGCATAGCGGCATCGCTTCGGTATCGTGCATGCAATTGGACGAATTGCTGGATGCCCTGCGTTCCGATACCTTTGATGTGTTGCTCACCGATGTACAGATGCCTGCCATCAACGGTTTCGACCTGTTGAAACTGTTGCGTGCGTCGAATCTGCCCCAAGCGCAGGCCATTCCCGTGATAGCCGTTACCGCCCGTAGCGATATGAAGCCGGAAGAGTTCAAGGAATATGGCTTTGCCGGCTGCCTGCACAAACCGTTTACGGTGGCGGAACTGTTCCGGGAACTGAATGCGGAAGGTATCGGACAAACATCTGCCGTGCAGAGCGAAGTAGTAGCAGCGGAGACGGTTGAGGCTTCATCGCCGGATGCTCCTTATGACTTCTCGGCACTCACCGCTTTCTCCGGTGACGACCCGGAGGCGGCAAAGTCCATTATGGAGAGTTTCGTTACCGAAACCCGCCTCAATGCCGAACGTTTGCAAAAGGCGGCGGATGCGGCGGATATGGACGAGGTGGCGGCCGTTTCGCACAAGATGATTCCTCTCTTTACGCTGATTGGCGCTACGGAACTGGTGGCGGAGCTTAAAATACTGGAAGGCTTGCGCGGTACTCCTTTTACAGCCGGGCAGAGGCAGCGGGCACTGCGTTCGCTTGCTCTTATCGAGGACATTATCCGCTTGCAGGCACGGGCGGATTAGAATAAGCAATTACGGTATAAGTGGTCGTAAACACCGGCGCAACATAGTATTTTTCTTTTATTAGGAACTTTATCTCAAAATTAATTGTTTACTTTGTACGAATTAATCGATGACAGCTTGACGTTCCAATGAGAAGAAAATGGTTAAGAGGGGCACTTTGGGTGCTTCTTACTCCTATTATCCTATTTGTAATATTGATGATATTGCTTTACGTGCCGCCCGTACAGAATTTTATACGGAAGCAGGCCACGGCAATAGCATCGGATGCTACGGGCATGAATATCTCCGTAGAGCGGATAGACCTTCGTTTTCCGTTGAACCTGCTTGTACGCGGTGTTCAGGTAGTGCAGCCGGGAAGCGATACTACTGATATCCAACACCCCGATACCTTGCTGAACCTCGGAAGCCTGAACGTCCGCGTACAGGCATGGCCCTTATTGAAAGGAAGGGTAGAGGTGGATGACATCACTTTGCAACGGGTGGCCGTAAACTCTTCCGGCCTGCTGAAAGGCATGCGCATAAAAGGTACGCTCGGACGGTTCTTCCTTGCCAGTCACGGCATAGACCTGAATAAAGAGGATGCCGTACTGAACCGGGTGGAACTGAGCGATACCCACGTGCAGGTGATGCTTGCCGACACTACCGAAACTCCGGAGGATACCACCGAAACCGCCTTGAACTGGCGCGTAGCATTGCATAACCTGAAACTGAAGAATGTGTCGGTGGATTTGCAGATGCCGCTCGACTCCATGTCGCTGGCAGCCACTATCGGGGATGCAAGCATAGAGGATGCCGAAGCCGACCTCAAGCGGCAGTTCTATGGCTGGCGTAAGTTTGCCCTTACGGGGACTTCCGTGAATTACGATACGGGCACAGCCGTTCCTGCCGAGGGATTTGACGCTTCGCACATCGCATTGCGCGATATCCGTATCGGCATAGATTCGGTGATGACCTGCGGTCGCGACATGAATGCCGTTATCCGCGAGTTCTCCATGTACGACCGTTCCGGGCTGACGGTGACTTCCCTGACCGGACGCCTCTTTGCCGACTCAGCCGTTATCCGTGTTCCCTATTTGCAGCTCAAGACCCCGCACAGCGAGATGAACCTGACGGCGCAGACCTATTGGAAACTTGTCGATATACCCACTACCGGACAGTTGTCCGCCCGCTTTAACGCCAATATCGGCAAGCAGGATGTATTGCTCTTTGCCGGCGGACTGCCCGAAACCTTTAAAGAGGCTTATCCTTTCCGCCCGTTGGTAATCCATGCCGGTACGGAAGGCAATCTGAAACAGATGCAGATTTCCCGTTTCACGGCCGAACTTCCCGGCGCTTTCTCGTTGAGCGGCGGCGGTGAGTTGTGGAACCTTACGGATAGCCTGAAGCGTAGCGGAGGGCTTGACTTTGAGATGCAGACGCAAGACCTTAATTTCCTCACCGGGCTTACCGGGGTCACTCCCGACGGCTCTATCGTTGTGCCCGACAGTATGAACCTCGTAGCGCGTCTCGGGCTCGACGGGCCTCAATGCAATGCCCTGCTCAAAGTGCAGGAGGGCAAAGGCAGTCTGAATCTGGATGCCGCTTACAACCTGTCTACCGAGGTCTATCATGCAGACCTCGCCATAGATGCCTTGCAGCTTCATCATTTCCTGCCCAAAGATTCTGTTTATGCACTTACTGCGCATGTTGCCGCCAAAGGCAGGGGAGTGGATATGACTTCCCGTCAGACGACGGCTCTTGTGGAAGCCAAACTGGACGAACTGCAATATGCTCGCTGGAATCTGTCGGGTGTGAACCTGAATGCGGGGTTGAAATCTGCGGTAGCTTCTGTACGGTTGACGAGCGATAATGAACTGTTGAAGATGCAGTCTGAAGCTGACCTTCGTCTCGACCGTAAATATATGGACGGCAGACTGAACATGAAAGTAGAGGAACTGGACTTGTATAATCTGGGAATCGCATCCGAACCTTTGGAACATCCCGTTGCGTTCAATCTGGGAGCGGAAGCGCGTCGCGATTCCATTAAGTTGCGGATGGATGCCGGCGATATGGATTTGCAGTTCCGTGCCCGCAGCACGTTGGAGGAGTTGTTGGGGCAGTCGGACAAGTTCGTAGCCATTCTGACGAAACAGATAGAGGAAAGACGCCTTGACCATGCCGCCTTGCGGCAGGTATTGCCCTCGGCGGGCATGAAGTTGACGGCTGGGCAGGCCAATCCGGTCAGCTATTTCCTGAAAACAAAAAACATAAGTTTCAATGACTTCACCCTTCGTTTCGGAAGTACGCCGGCACGGGGCATCAACGGACGGACCGCCGTTCACGGATTGCGTGTGGACTCGTTGCAGCTCGATACGGTTTTCTTTGCCGTGAAGCAGGATACTTCCCGGATGATGCTGCAAAGCGGGGTGATTAACGGACCGAAGAATCCGCAGTTCGTATTCCGCAGTACGCTGACCGGTGAGATTCGCAGTGAAGATGCCGAACTGACCGTGAATTATGTGGACGGAAAAGGACAGACGGGAGTGTTGTTCGGCGTCAATGCCCGCCCGCTGACGGAGGGACATGGCAAAGGCAACGGAGTATTGCTTAATCTGACGCCTGCCGAACCGGTTATCGCATACCGTAAGTTCCATTTCGTAGACAACAGCAATTGGATATATCTGCATAACAACATGCGCGTCTATGCCAATATCGATATGGATAGTGACAACGGTTTGGGCTTCCGTATGCAGTCGGACAAGAACGACAGCATTTCATTGCAGAATATGAACGTGGAGTTGAGCCGTTTCCAACTGGGCGAACTGAGCGAGGTGCTTCCTTATATGCCCCGTCTCACCGGCTTGTTCTCTGCCGAGGCGCAGTATATACAGACCCCTACTTCCTTGCAGGTTTCAGCCGAAGCCAATATCGATGAACTGACCTATGAGCGGCAGCATGTAGGAGACATCGGTATGGGAGCCACATGGCTGCCGGGCGATAAGGGCGCTACGCATTATCTGAATACATATTTCAGTTATGACAACCGGGAAGTGATGACTGCCGACGGCATACTGACAAAGAAGAACGGAAAGGACACGCTGGAAGTGACTACCTCTTTTGAACACTTCCCGATGAAGATTGCCAATGCTTTTGTGCCCGACCAAATGATGTCCTTTACCGGCGACCTCGATGGCGGGATGTACATCTACGGACCGTTGGAGAAACCCAGGATGCACGGAGATATCACGCTGGACAGCGTATCGGTATATGCCCGTCAGGCAGGGGCCCGCTACTGGTTTGACGACCGTCCCGTACAGATTAGGGATAACCAACTGATATTTGACAAGTTTGCCATTTATACCACCAGCAAGAATCCGTTTACCATTAACGGCAAGGTGGACTTCCGCAATTTGGAACGTCCTACGGCGGACTTGAAGTTGCTGGCGGAGAACTATACGCTGCTGGATGCGCCGCGCACCCGCGAAAGTCTTATCTACGGCAAGATATTTGTCGATTTGAACGCTACGGTACGAGGGCCTTTGGATGCCCTGACCATGCGCGGTAACATGAACCTGCTGGGCAATACGGATGTTACCTATGTACTGACGGACTCACCGTTGACGGTGGAAGACCGTCTTGAGGGTTTAGTAACCTTTACTTCTTTTGCCGATACGGCTTCGGTGGGCACTGATGAGGCTCCCGCCATGTCTTTGGGCGGTATGGATATGATTATGTCCGTACATATCGACAATGCCGTGCGCCTGCGCGCCGATTTAAGTCCCGACCGCAGTAAATTCATTGAATTGGAAGGCGGCGGAGATTTGAACATGCAGTATACTCCGCAAGGCGATATAAGCCTTACCGGACGTTATACGCTTTCGGGCGGAATTATGAAGTATTCGCTTCCTATCATTCCGTTGAAGGAATTCCAGATTAACAACGGCAGTTATGTGGACTGGCGAGGCGACCCGATGAACCCGACGCTGAACCTGAAAGCGACGGAGCGTATGCGCGCTTCGGTAGCCGACGGTGATGACGGTGGTTCGCGCGTGGTGAATTTCGATGTGTCCATAGCTATAAAGAATCGCCTTGACGCCCCCGAACTTATTTTCGATATAACGGCGCCGGATGATGCCACCATTGAGAATGAGTTGCAGGCTATGGGAGCCGAGGAGCGCAGCAAACAGGCCATTGCCATGCTGGCGACCGGTGTTTATATGAACAGCGGTGTCAAAGGTGGCGGATTGTCTATGGGCAGTGCTTTGAACAGTGTTATCCAAAGCCAGATCAACTCATTGGCAGGCTCGGCTTTCCAAAGCATCAACGCAAGTTTCACTATGGGTATGGAAGACCGTACGTCAGCCGAAACGGGTGACAAGCAGACGGATTATAGCTTCCGCTATTCGCAGCGTCTTTTCAACGACCGTGTGCAGATTGTCATCGGCGGTAAGGTGACAACCGGCGCCAATGCCACGAATGATGCGGAATCGTTTATCGACAATATTTCGCTTGAGTACCGCCTTGATACGTCCGGTACGCGCTATGTCCGTGTGTTCTATGACAAGAACTACGAGAGTGTGCTCGACGGGGAAATAACGGAAACCGGAGTCGGTCTTGTGCTTCGTCGCAAAATGGACCGCCTGGGCGAACTTTTTATCTTCAGGAAAAAGAAGAAGCAAACTGTAGAATGATATGAAACGACTGATAGTATATATGGCGGGCATACTGTTGCTGGCAGGATGTTCCACAACCAAGCATTTGCCGGAAGGTGAAATTCTGTATACGGGACAAAAAAAGATGATTGTCGAGAACCGCAGTACCACTCCGGTAGGCGAGACTGCCATGGAAGAGGTTGAAGCGGCGCTTGCCACTGCTCCGAACAATTCTTTGCTGGGTAGTTCCACTATTCGCATACCTTTTCCTATGGGGTTATGGATTTACAATGGCTTTGTGAAATATGAGAAAGGCTTTGGCAGGTGGATATTCAACCGCTTTGCGGCAAAGCCCGTACTGATGTCTACTGTCAATCCCGATATCCGGCAGAAGGCGGCCGCCAATTTATTGCGCGATTACGGCTATTTTAACGGAACGGTCAGCTATAAAACGTTCATCGATCCGAAGGATTCTTTGAAAGCAAAGCTGCAATATACGGTGGATATGCGCAACCCTTATTTTATCGATACGGTCTATTATCACGGTTTCAGTGAGCGTACCTTGCGCATTATGAATATGAGCCGGCGCCGTTCGCTTATCAGTCCGGGAGAACAGTTCAACGTGACCGACCTCGACGGAGAACGTACCCGTATCAGTACTTTGCTGCGCAATGTAGGGTGCTATTATTTCCGTCCCGATTATCTGACTTATCAGGCGGATACGACCTTAGTGCCCGGCGGACATGTTGCCATGCGCATGGTTCCTGCTCCCGGCATGCCTTCCGTTGCCGAGAAACCGTTTTATGTAGGCAAGAAAGCTTTTTATCTGTATGGCAAGCAGGGACAGACCCCTAATGACAGTATCGACTACAAAGGCCTGCGCATCTATTATCACGACAAGCTGCGGGTACATCCCAATATGATTTACAGATGGCTGAACTATCAGGCGTATCGTCAGAAACGTCAGGTGCAGGACAGTACGGGGATTTCCCGCAGACGCTCCATGCAGCGCCTTTACAGCCTTTATCGCCAGACCCGCGTGCAGGAGCGCTTGAACAATGTAGGCATCTTCCGTTATCTTGAGATGCAGTATACCCCGCGTGATACGACATTCGTGTGCGATACGCTGGATGTGAATATTCATGCGGCACTCGACAAGCCTTATGATGCCGAACTGGACTTCAACGTAAAGATGAAAAGCAATAACCAGACCGGACCGGGAGCTTCGTTCACCGTAACGAAGAACAATGTGTTTGGCGGCGGTGAGGCATGGAATGTAAAGTTGGACGGTTCGTATGAGTGGCAGACGGGTAAAGACCGTTCTTCGCTGATGAACAGTTATGAAGTGGGGTTGTCTACCTCGCTTATGTTTCCGCGCGTGGTCTTCCCTCGCTTTGGCGACAAGGAGTATGACTTTCCGGCCACTACGACTTTCAAACTGTACATCGACCAGTTGAACCGTGCCAAGTATTATAAACTGCTGGCGTTTGGCGGAAACGCTACATACGATTTCCAGCCGAAGCGTACGAGCAAGCATAGTTTTACACCGTTCAAACTCACGTTCAACGTACTTCGCGACCCTACGGAAGCCTTCAAGGAGTTGCAGGCGGAGAATCCTGCACTCTACGTCAGCCTGCGCGACCAGTTTATTCCGGTCTTTGAGTATATGTACACCTACGACAACGCATCTTTGCCGGGTGTGCGCAATCCTATCTGGTGGCAGACGACAGTGAGCTCGGCTGGTAACCTTACTTCGTGCATTTATCGTATTTTCGGAAAGTCGTTCAAGGAGAAGGACAAAAAGCTGCTGGGTGTTCCTTTTGCACAGTTCCTGAAGGTAAACAGCGAATTCCGCTATCATTATAAGATAGACAAGAACCAGATGATTGCCTCGCGCATTGCCGGCGGCGTGATATGGTCGTACGGAAATGCGCTGGCGGCTCCTTATACCGAACAGTTCTATATCGGCGGCGCCAACAGTGTGCGTGCTTTTTCTGCACGTAGCATAGGTCCGGGCAGTTATGCTCCGGATAAGGAAAATAAGTATTCTTTCATCAATCATGTGGGTGATATACGTATGGAAGCTAATGTTGAATACCGCTTCCGCATTATCGGAGATTTGCATGGAGCTGTATTCTTGGATGCCGGTAATGTGTGGCTGATGCGTAAGGATGAGTCCCGTCCCGGCGGCGAGTTCACTTTAAAGAACTTTGCCAAACAGATAGCTTTGGGTACGGGAGCCGGTTTGCGTTATGATATGGACTTTCTGGTTTTCCGTCTGGATTGTGGAGTAGGATTGCACGATCCGTATGATACCGGTAAGTCGGGATACTATAATATTCCCAAGTTCAAGGACAGTCTTGCCTTGCATTTCGCTATCGGTTATCCGTTCTAAGGCAAACTGTGGGTTTGGGGCTGACAATAGTGAAGAATTGTGGCTAATAAGCAAACTAAAAGTAGAAGTATCTGCCATTGAGGCGGAGTTTTGTACGATTATGGAAAAGAATGGACTGAAATCTTCCTTTTTCTGATATAAATTTTACTACTTTTGTGCCTGTTATCAACCATGATACACTAACCTTTTTAAATAATAACTAATATGAAACCAACTTTATTCTTATTGGCAGCCGGCATGGGCAGCCGCTATGGTGGCCTGAAGCAATTGGACGGACTGGGGCCTAATGGCGAAACTATTATGGATTATTCTATTTACGATGCTATCAAGGCCGGATTCGGTAAGCTCGTTTTTGTTATCCGTAAAGATTTTGAACAAGACTTCCGCGATAAAATCATATCCAAATACGAAGGTCATATCCCGTGCGAATTGGTGTTCCAGGAACTGGATGCACTTCCCGAAGGATTTACGTGTCCGGCCGACCGTACCAAACCTTGGGGAACCAACCATGCCGTAATGATGGGTGCCGATGTGATAAAGGAACCGTTTGCCGTTATCAATTGCGATGACTTCTACGGTCGTGATTCTTTCCAGGTAATGGGCAAGTTCCTGTCTGAGCTTCCCGAAGGCTCCAAGAATGTATATTCGATGGTAGGATTCCGCATCGGCAATACATTGAGTGAAAGCGGTACGGTGTCTCGCGGCCTTTGCAGCACTGATGCAAATAATCTGCTGACTTCTGTCGTTGAACGTACCAAAATTCAGCGTATGGACGGTGAAGTGAAATATATTGATGATAACGGTGAGTGGACTGCTACTCCCGATACAACTCCGGTCA
The DNA here is from genome assembly GCF_040928965.1 of Bacteroides sp. 2201st1_D9_2201SCRN_220225. Lineage (NCBI taxonomy): Bacteria > Pseudomonadati > Bacteroidota > Bacteroidia > Bacteroidales > Bacteroidaceae > Bacteroides > Bacteroides sp. 2201st1_D9_2201SCRN_220225. Next base: position 35,791 of record NZ_JBCODG010000022.1, read on the forward strand.
GTATGAATTTCTGGGGCTTTACTCCCGATTACTTCGCTTACAGTCAGGAATTCTTCAAGACGTTCCTCAGCGATTCGAAGAATATGGAGAACCTGAAGAGTGAATTCTTTATTCCTTTGATGGTGGATAAACTGATTAATGACGGTACTGCTACGGTTGAAGTGCTTGATACGAACAGTAAATGGTTCGGGGTGACTTATCCGGAAGACCGTCAGAGCGTGGTCGATAAGATTAAGGCATTGGTGGATGCGGGAGAATATCCGGCTAAGCTGTTCTAAAAGAACGCCAATCTATTCTAAAGGAGCGCCCAGGCGATTCCCTTTATAAAAATATCCCCTCTTTTTCTTTCTGTTTTCCAAATCGGTTGGACAGAAAGGGAAAGAGGGGATTTATTGAAATTTAAATGAATGCAGTTGTATGCTTTGAATGCATGATTGCGTGAGAATAAAAAATAATATCGTTACCTTTGCAGTCTTGAACGATTAATTCATTGACACTATGATATCTGTAGAAGGACTGAAGGTGGAATTTAATGCTACTCCTCTGTTTGAAGACGTTTCTTACGTTATTAATAAGAAAGACCGTATAGCCCTTGTCGGCAAGAATGGGGCGGGCAAGTCCACCATGCTCAAAATACTGGCAGGTATTCAGCAACCCACTTCCGGTGTTGTTGCCGTCCCCCGCGAATGTACTATCGGTTACTTGCCGCAGGTAATGGTTCTCAGCGATGAACGTACTGTGATGCAGGAGGCTGAACTTGCCTTTGAGCATATCTTTGAGATGCAGGCCGACATCGAACGTATGAACCAGCAACTTGCCGAACGTACCGATTATGACAGCGAGGATTATCAGAAGCTGATAGACCGCTTTACCCACGAGAACGAACGCTTTCTGATGATGGGCGGCACTAATTATCGTGCCGAGGTAGAGCGTACTCTTCAGGGATTGGGCTTTTGCCGGGAAGACTTCGACCGCCCTACGAGTGAGTTCTCCGGCGGCTGGCGTATGCGTATCGAACTTGCCAAGTTGTTGTTGCGCCGTCCCGACGTATTGTTGCTCGATGAACCTACGAACCACCTCGACATAGAGAGCATCCAGTGGTTGGAGAACTTTCTCTCCACCCGTGCCAATGCAGTGGTACTTGTCAGCCACGACCGTGCTTTCCTAAATAATGTCACTACCCGTACTATTGAAATAACCTGCGGACGTATTTATGATTATAAAGTGAAATACGATGAGTTTGTGACGCTTCGCAAGGAACGCCGTGAACAGCAGCTCCGCGCTTATGAAAACCAGCAAAAACAGATACAGGATACGGAAGAGTTCATCGAGCGCTTCCGCTACAAAGCTACCAAAGCCGTGCAGGTGCAGAGCCGTATCAAGCAACTGGAGAAGATAGAGCGCATCGAAGTGGACGAGGAAGACAACTCTGCGCTGCGGTTGAAGTTCGTTTGCAGCAGCCGTAGCGGTAACTATCCTGTTATTTGTGAAGATGTAGCCAAGGCGTATGGTAGCCATGTCATATTCCACGATGTAAATCTCACCATAAACCGTGGTGAGAAGGTGGCTTTTGTAGGTAAGAACGGTGAGGGTAAGTCTACACTCGTAAAGTGTATCATGGACGAGATTACGGATTATACCGGAAAACTTACTTTGGGACACAACGTGCAGATTGGCTATTTTGCTCAGAATCAGGCGCAGTTGCTGGATGAAAATCTTACGGTATTCGATACCATTGACCGTGTGGCGGTAGGGGATATCCGGTTGAAAATACGTGATATATTGGGAGCGTTCATGTTCGGTGGCGAGGCTTCGGACAAGAAGGTGAAAGTGCTTTCCGGCGGAGAGCGTACCCGTCTTGCCATGATTAAGCTGTTGCTGGAACCGGTGAATTTCCTGATTCTCGATGAACCTACGAATCATCTCGACATGCGCTCGAAGGATGTGTTGAAGGAAGCTATCCGCGATTTTGACGGTACGGTGATAATTGTCAGTCACGACCGTGACTTTTTGGACGGTCTTGCGACTAAGGTATATGAGTTCGGTGGCGGATTGGTGAAGGAGCACCTCGGAGGTATCTACGATTTCCTGCAGAAGAAGCAGATAGAGAGCCTGAATGATTTGCAGAAATCGCCTTCTTTGTCTTCCTCACCGTCTGCGGAAAAAACGGTTGCCGGCGGCAATGCCGGGGCAACGGTTGCACAGCCTTCCGCTGCAAAACTTTCTTATGAGGAACAGAAAGAACTCAATAAACGGCTTAAGAAGCTGGAACGCCGTGTAGCGGATTGTGAAGCAGAGATAGAGCAGACGGAAGCGGCCATTTCCATTCTCGAAGCTAAAATGGCTACGCCGGAGGGCGCTTCGGATATGGCGCTCTACGAACAGCATCAGAAACTGAAAGCCCAACTGGACAGTGTGATGGAAGAGTGGGATGCAGTTTCCTGCGAGTTGGAAGAGGCAAGGAAATAATAACATTTATTTTATATAAGTATGAGAGTATTTCATTTTTTACCCATTGCAGCATTCTGTCTGATGACAGGCGCTTGCAGCACCGGCAAGAAGCAGGCTGAGCTCACAGCCGGTATTCAGTTTGCCAACCTCGACACAACGGCCTTGCCCGGAACGGATTTCTACCAATACGCTTGCGGCGGTTGGATGAAGAACAATCCCATTCCTGCCGAGTATTCACAGTATGGTTCTTTTACCATCCTTGCGGAAAATAACCGTAAGCAGATTCAGGGACTCATCGAGGAGCTGGCTGCCACGCAGCACGAAGCCGGCAGCGTAGCTCAGAAAGTTGGTGATTTGTATAAAATCGTAATGGACAGCGTGAAGCTGAACAAAGACGGTGTGGCTCCCATTAAAGCAGAACTTGACCGCCTCGGTGCATTGAAGGATCGGAAAGAGGTTTATGCATTGCTGGGAGAGATGCAGAAAAAAGGAATTGTGGCTTACAATGTCTTGTACGTAGGCGCTGATGAAATGAACAGCAGCATGAATGCCGTACAGTCTTATCAGGCCGGCTTGAGCATGGGCGAGCGCGAATATTATTTGGAGAACGATGAGGCTACTGCCAAGATACGCAATGCTTTTCGTGCACATGTACAGAAGATGTATCAATTGGCAGGGTTTGATGAGGCTGCTGCCAAGAAAGGCGTAGAAGTGGTGATGGATGTGGAAACACGTCTTGCCAAAGCTTTCCGTTCGCGTACGGAGTTGCGTAATCCGCATGCCAATTACAACAAGATGAGTTTGGAAGAACTGAAGAAGAATTATCCTACTTTTGATTGGGATGCTTATCTGTCAGCTTTGGATTTAAAAGATGTGCAAGAAGTTATCGTAGGTCAGCCCGCTTCTCTGAAGGCTGCTGCAGAAATTCTGGATACTCTTCCTCTTGAGCAACAAGGTCTCTATTTGCAATGGAAACTGATTGATGCTGCTGCAGGTACTCTGAATGATGCTATGGCCGAACAGAACTTCGATTTCTATCAACGTACCATGAGCGGTACGCAGGAAATGCAACCTCGTTGGAAGAGAGCGGTCAGCACTGTAAGTTCTGCTTTGGGTGAAGCGGTAGGCCAGATGTATGTAGAGAAATATTTCCCGGCCGCAGCCAAAGAACGTATGGTGACTTTGGTGAAGAACCTGCAGGAAAGCTTGGGTGAACGCATCAAAAACCTTGCTTGGATGGGCGATTCTACCAAAGTGAAAGCTTTGGAGAAACTGGCTACTTTCCATGTGAAAATAGGTTATCCTGATACATGGAAAGATTATTCTACATTGGAAATCAAGGATGATTCATATTGGGCGAATATGGAGCGTGCCAACGAATGGAGCCATGCAGAGATGGTGGCTAAAGCCGGCAAGCCGGTAGATAAAGACGAATGGCTGATGACTCCGCAAACCGTAAACGCTTATTATAATCCTACAACGAATGAAATCTGCTTCCCAGCCGGTATTTTGCAATATCCGTTCTTTGACATGAATGCGGACGATGCCTTCAATTATGGCGCTATCGGAGTGGTAATCGGTCATGAAATGACGCACGGCTTTGACGACCAGGGACGCCAATACGATAAGGACGGCAATTTGAAAGACTGGTGGACTGAGGAAGATGCCAAACGTTTTGATGAGCGTGCACAGGTGATGGTGAATGTGTTCGACAGTATCGAGGTTGCTCCGGGTGTATATGGTAACGGCCGTATGACTTTGGGTGAGAATATTGCTGATCATGGTGGTTTGCAGGTTGCTTATCAGGCATTTAAGAAAGCTACGGCTGCCAACCTGCTGCCTGTAATGAATGGTCTTACTCCCGAACAGCGTTTCTTCCTTGCTTATGCAGGTGTATGGGGAAACAATATCCGTCCGGAAGAAGTGCTGAACCGTACCAAGAGCGATGTTCACTCATTGGGTAAGTGGCGTGTCAACGGTGCTTTGCCGCAAATCGGCGCTTGGTATGAGGCTTTCAATATAACAGAGAATGACCCGATGTTTGTGCCGGTGGACAAACGGGTTTCTATCTGGTAACAGAGCGGTTGTTATAAAAGATTTCAGTCCCGTTGGAAAGGTGTGGATACCTTTTCAACGGGACTTTTTCTGCATCATTGTACAAAGGTATCGGAATTAATAATGAGTTCCTTTTTTAATTATACCTAATTTATTGTGTATGAATGTATGTGTGAATAAACAAAATTAGTAACTTTGCATTCCGAATAGTAAAATGTACGCATTACTTTAATACGCAAATCCATGTCTGAAACTAAAAGAATCAAAACAGCTCTGGTATCCGTTTACCACAAAGAAGGTTTGGACGAAATCATTACCAAACTGCATGAAGAAGGTGTAGAGTTCCTTTCAACCGGCGGAACTCGTCAATTTATAGAATCTTTGGGTTATCCCTGCAAGGCAGTGGAAGACCTTACCACATATCCTTCCATTCTGGGTGGACGCGTTAAGACTTTGCATCCGAAGATATTCGGAGGTATCCTTTGCCGCCGCGGATTGGAACAAGACATGCAACAGATAGAGAAATATGAGATTCCCGAAATAGACCTTGTTATCGTTGACCTGTATCCGTTTGAAGCCACCGTTGCCAGCGGTGCCGAAGAACCGGCTATTATTGAGAAAATTGATATAGGCGGCATTTCTTTGATACGTGCCGCTGCCAAGAATTACAATGATGTGGTTATCGTTGCTTCACAGGCTCAATACCAGCCTCTTCGCGATATGCTGATGGAGCACGGAGCTACCACTTCACTCGAAGAACGCCGTTGGTTTGCCAAAGAGGCGTTTGCCGTATCTTCTCATTACGATTCGGCTATCTTCAACTATTTCGATGGCGAAGAAGGGTCTGCTTTCCGTCAGTCCGCCAACAATCAAAAGACTTTGCGGTATGGTGAGAACCCGCATCAGAAAGGTTATTTCTATGGTAACATAGATGCTATGTTCGACCAGATACACGGTAAGGAAATCTCTTATAACAACCTGCTCGATATCAACGCTGCCGTTGACTTGATTGATGAATTCACAGATACTACTTTCGCTATACTGAAGCATAACAATGCCTGTGGTCTGGCTTCACGTCCCACAGTATTGGAAGCTTGGACAGACGCGCTTGCCGGCGATCCGGTATCCGCATTCGGCGGTGTGCTCATCACAAATGCCGTGATAGACAAGGCTGCTGCCGAGGAAATCAACAAGATATTCTTTGAAGTTATCATAGCTCCCGATTATGATGTGGATGCACTGGAAATTCTCGGTCAGAAGAAGAACCGCATCATTCTGGTGCGCAAGCAGGCTGCACTGCCCAAGAAGCAGTTCCGCTCTTTGCTGAACGGTGTGCTGGTGCAAGACCGTGACCTGAAGGTGGAAACTCCCGAAGATTTGAAAACCGTAACGACCAAGGCTCCGACTGCGGAGGAAGTTGAAGATATGCTTTTCGCAAACAAGATTGTGAAGAACAGCAAGTCCAATGCTATCGTACTGGCTAAAGGCAAGCAACTGCTGGCAAGCGGTGTGGGACAGACCAGCCGTGTAGACGCTTTGAAGCAGGCTATTGAAAAAGCCAAGAACTTTGGTTTTGATCTGAACGGTGCCGTAATGGCAAGTGATGCTTTCTTCCCCTTCCCCGACTGCGTGGAGATTGCAGGTAATGAAGGTGTTACGGCCGTTATCCAACCGGGTGGAAGCATTAAGGACGAGCTCTCTTTCAATTATTGCAATGAACATGGCATCGCAATGGTGATAACAGGGTTCCGTCACTTTAAACACTGATTAAATTGAGAATTGAGAATTGAAAATTGAGGAATGATGCTTTCTCCTGCTTTTTAGTTCTCAGTTCCTGATATGAGTGATATTTTTTAATTTTTAATTCTCAATTTTTAATTTACATGGGATTATTCTCTTTTACACAAGAAATAGCGATGGACCTTGGCACTGCCAATACTATCATTACCACAAATGGCAAGATAGTAGTGGACGAGCCTTCGGTGGTGGCGTTGGACCGTCGTACAGACAAGATGATTGCCGTGGGTGAAAAAGCAAAGCTGATGCACGAAAAGACCCATGAGAACATACGTACTATCCGCCCTCTTCGCGACGGTGTGATTGCCGACTTCTATGCCTGCGAGCAGATGATACGCGGACTTATCAAGATGGTGAACAATCGAAACCGTCTGTTTTCCCCTTCGCTCCGTATGGTAATAGGCGTTCCTTCGGGCAGTACGGAAGTAGAGTTGCGTGCCGTGCGCGACTCTGCCGAGCATGCCGGCGGACGTGACGTTTACCTGATATTCGAGCCGATGGCTGCCGCTATCGGTATCGGCATCGATGTGGAAGCGCCGGAGGGTAATATGATTGTTGATATAGGCGGCGGTTCTACGGAAATTGCCGTTATTTCGCTGGGTGGTATCGTTTCCAACAACTCCATCCGTATTGCCGGTGATGACCTCACTGCCGATATTCAGGAGTATATGAGCCGCCAGCACAATGTGAAGGTCAGCGAGCGTATGGCAGAACGTATCAAGATTAACGTAGGTGCGGCCTTGACCGAACTGGGCGAGGATGCTCCCGAAGATTATATCGTTCATGGTCCGAACCGTATTACGGCGCTTCCTATGGAGGTTCCCGTATGCTATCAGGAAGTGGCACACTGTCTGGAGAAGTCCATTTCTAAGATTGAGACTGCTATTCTAAGTGCATTGGAGAATACGCCGCCCGAATTGTATGCCGATATCGTGCACAACGGTATCTATCTGGCAGGTGGCGGTGCTTTGCTTCGCGGACTGGATAAGCGTCTGACCGATAAAATCAACATACCGTTCCACATTGCGGAAGATCCTTTGCATGCCGTTGCCAAAGGTACAGGCGTTGCACTGAAGAATGTCGACCGCTTCTCATTCCTGATGAGATAGGTATGCGGAATCTACTGAACTTTCTTATTAAATACAATTACTGGTTCCTCTTTCTTCTGTTAGAGGTTACCAGTTTTGTTTTATTGTTCCGTTTCAACCATTATCAGCAGAGCGTGTATTTTACTTCGGCAAACGGAGTAGCCGGGAAAGTTTATGAGATTTCGGGCGGCATCAGTTCTTACTTCCATTTGAAATCGGTCAATGAGGACTTGCTCGACCGGAATATGTGGCTGGAACAACGGGTAGCTTTTCTGGAAAAAAGCCTGCAGGAGCAGGGCCTGGATTCCGTAAAACTATATAGTATGGCGCGCCTTGCTCCGGATGATTACCGCATATTCAAGGCGAATGTTATAAAGAACAGTCTGAATAAGGCAGATAATTATATAACATTGGACCGTGGCTCGTCAGATGGTATTCGTCCGGAAATGGGGGTAGTGGATGCAAATGGAGTGGTAGGTATCGTATATAAGACTTCTCCCCGCTATTCGCTGGTTATTCCGTTGCTGAACAGCAAGTCGAGTATCAGCTGCAAGATTGTGGGCAGTGAGTACTTCGGCTATTTGAAGTGGGAAGGTGGAGATTCGCGTTTTGCTTATTTGAAGGACTTGCCCCGTCATGCGGAATTTAATCTGGGTGATACGGTGGTGACCAGCGGCTATTCCACAGTATTTCCTGAAGGAGTTATGGTAGGAACGGTCGATGATATGTCCGATTCCCATGACGGACTTTCATATCTGTTGAAGATAAAGTTAGCTACGGATTTCGGTAAGGTGAGCAATGTGCGTGTCATTTCGCGCAGCGGACAGGAAGAACAGAATATGCTGGAAAAAGAAGGAGAAAAATGATAATCAATTATTTGCATAAGATAGGGTGGTTTGTCGGTCTGGTATTATTGCAGGTGCTGATACTGAACAATGTGCATATTGCAGGATATGCCACTCCGTTTTTATATATATATCTGATATTGAAGTTTGAGTCGGATGTACCCCGTAATGCATTGATGCTATGGGCTTTTTTTCTTGGACTGGCGGTTGATATCCTTTCCGATACTCCGGGAATGAATGCGGCGGCTACGGTGCTTTTAGCCTTTTTGCGCCCTACATTCTTACGCTTGTTTGTGCCTCGCGATACGCTGGATACATTGGTTCCGGCAGTCCGTACAATGGGAATCTCTCCTTTTTTGAAATACTTGGTTGCCAGTGTCTTGGTACATCACGGGATGCTGCTTACTCTTGAATTCTTTTCTTTTGCCCACATAGGTGCGTTATTGCTGAGAATTGTAACAAGCACTTTGCTGACTGTAGCTTGTATAATGGCAGTAGAGGGCATACGGAAGAAGTAAAAAGAGGTTGCAAGTTATGTTACTTGTATTTATAACTCATATGTTGTGATTGAATGAAGGATTATACGCTGGAGAAACGAAAATATGTGATAGGCATGGCGGCTGTCGTCATTGTCCTTATCTACGTGATTCGCCTGTTCGACTTGCAAATAATGACGGATGATTACAAGAAGAATGCGGACAGCAATGCCTTTTTGAATAAGATTCAATATCCTTCGCGTGGAGCTATCTATGACCGTAACGGTAAACTGCTGGTTTTTAACCAGCCGGCATACGATATCACGTTTGTGCCTCGTGAAGTGACGCAGCTCGATACGTTGGATTTATGCCGTGCGTTGAACATCACGTTCGAGCAGTTCCAGAAGCGGATGAAGGATGTAAAGAACCGTTGGATGAATCCCGGTTATTCCAAATATACGCATCAGGTGTTTATGACGCAACTCTCGGCAGAAGAGTGCGGTGTGTTTCAGGAGAAACTATTCAAGTTTCCCGGTTTCTACATCCAGCGGCGTACTATCCGGCAATATACTTACGATGCTGCCGGACATGCGTTGGGGGATATAGGTGAAGTGTCAAAGAAAGATATTGAGGCGGATAATTATTATATCCGCGGAGATTATATAGGCAAGCAAGGTATCGAGAAATCTTATGAAAAGTATCTTCGTGGCGAAAAAGGGGTGGAGATTCTGCTTCGTGATGCGCATGGACGTATTCAGGGGCATTATATGGATGGGAAGCTCGACCGTCCCTCTGTGCCCGGTAAGAACCTGACTTTAGGTATCGATATTGAGTTGCAGAGGTTAGGTGAGCGTTTGTTGCAGCATAAAATCGGAGCTATCGTAGCCATTGAACCGGCTACGGGAGAGATACTCTGTATGGTTTCTTCTCCTACTTTCGATCCTCACTTGATGATTGGACGCCAGCGTGGAAAGAATCACCGGATGTTGCAAAGAGACAAGCGGAAACCTCTCCTGAACCGCGCAATCATGGGAGCGTATCCGCCGGGCTCTACTTTCAAGACTGCACAGGCATTGACATTTTTGCAGGAAGGAATAATCCATGAAGATTATCCTACTTTCCCTTGTGCACACGGTTTCAATTATGGAAGTTTGCATGTAGGCTGTCACGGGCACGGTTCTCCTTTGCCTTTGGTTCCGGCAATAGCCACTTCGTGCAACTCTTATTTTTGTTGGGGGCTGTTCCGTATGTTCAGCGACAAGAAGTACGGTTCTCCGCAAAATGCCATTACCGTATGGAAAGACCATATGGTGTCGCAGGGATTCGGCTATCGCCTTGGTACCGACCTTCCCGGAGAGCAGCGCGGCTTGATTCCTAACGCTAAGTTTTATGATAAAGCATATCGGGGCTCTTGGAACGGACTTACGGTAGTCAGTATCGCTATCGGACAGGGAGAAATTCTTGCGACCCCGTTGCAGATAGCCAATTTGGGTGCAACCATTGCCAACCGGGGGCATTTCATTACTCCGCATGTTGTAAAGGAGATACAGGATAATGAATTGGACAGTATCTACCGTACCCCCCGTGTCACGTCAATCGACCGGGAATATTACGATGAAGTTGTGGAGGGGATGCGTGCCGCTGTTACAGGTAGTACGGGTAGTGCAACCTGCCGTATGGTCGGCACAATCCTGCCGGGTGTAGAGGCATGCGGCAAAACCGGTACGGCACAAAATCGCGGTAAAGACCATTCGGTGTTCATGGGGTTCGCTCCGATGAATGATCCTAAGATTGCTATTGCGGTGTATGTGGAAAATGGCGGTTTTGGTGCAACCTACGGCGTCCCTATCGGTGCGATGATGATGGATCAGTACTTGCATGGCAAGTTATCGCCGGAGAATGAGATACGTGCGGAGGAATTCAGCAACCGCGTAATTCTGTACGGAGACGAAGAAAGGTAATAAACAGTCAAACAGTAGCAGTATAAATGGTAAGAAGAGACAGTATATGGAAATCATTGGATTGGGTGACGATTATAATCTACCTGATGTTGATTGTATTCGGCTGGTTCAGTATTTGCGGGGCAAGTTACGACTATGGTGACCGTGATTTTCTTGATTTCTCTACCCGTGCCGGCAAGCAGTTCATGTGGATTGTCTGCTCATTCGGGTTGGGATTTATTCTGCTGATGCTGGAAGACACACTTTATGATATGTTCTCTTACATTATATATATAGGACTCATTCTCTTGTTGGTTGTTACCATTTTTATTGCTCCTGATACCAAAGGCTCACGGTCCTGGCTGATTTTGGGGCCTGTCAGTCTGCAACCGGCTGAATTTGCCAAGTTTGCCACGGCATTGGCGTTGGCCAAGTATATGAGCGCCTATTCGTTCACTATAAAAAGCTGGAAGAGCGCGTTGATGCTGGCTTTCCTTATTCTTCTGCCGATGACGCTGATTATTCTTCAGCGGGAAACGGGGTCTGCATTGGTTTATATGGCTTTCTTCCTGATGCTTTATCGTGAAGGTATGCCCGGAGTAGTGCTTTTCTCCGGTATTTGCGCTGTGGTATATTTTGTGGTGGGTATCCGTTTTGATCAAGTCTTTATTGCAGATACTCCAACACCTATCGGAGAGTTTGTGGTACTGTCGATGATTTTGCTCTTTGCCGGTGGAATGGTATGGGTATATAAGAAGAAATGGGAGCCGGTTCGGAATATCATCGTCGGTTCTTTTATCGTATTGCTTGTCGCTTATCTGGTTTCGGAATATATAACCCCTTTTAATCTGGTATGGGTGCAATGGGGATTGTGTGTGGTTGTAACATGTTATTTATTCTTCCTTGCTTTGAGTGAACGCCATTGGAGTTATTTTCTTATTGGTTTGTTTGCCATAGGTTCGATAGGTTTTCTCTACTCCAGCGACTATTTTTTCAATAAAGTATTGGAACCTCACCAGCAGATTCGCATTAAGGTTCTGTTGGGCATGGAAGAGGACTTGGCAGGAGCGGGATATAACGTAAATCAATCGAAGATTGCTATCGGTTCGGGCGGCTTGACTGGGAAAGGCTTTTTGAACGGTACACAGACCAAACTTAAATATGTTCCCGAACAGGACACGGATTTCATATTCTGTACCGTAGGCGAAGAAGAAGGCTTTATCGGTTCGACGGCTGTATTACTCTTGTTCCTGGCTTTGATACTTCGTCTGATAGCGTTGGCAGAGCGGCAGCAGTCCGCATTTGGCAGGGTATACGGGTATTCGGTGCTGAGTATTTTTCTGTTTCATCTTTTCATAAACATCGGGATGGTACTCGGATTGACGCCTGTTATCGGTATTCCGTTGCCTTTCTTCAGCTATGGGGGGTCTTCGTTATGGGGCTTTACGATACTGCTGTTTATATTCCTGCGTATTGATGCGGGGAGAAATAGAAGGTTGGTATAATATTATCGTTGTAATTTGATTCCCACATCATTGATGCCGGGCAGGAGGCTGTCGGGTAATGTATAAGCTACTTTGAAAAGGTAGTCACCGGGTTTCCCTATCTTGATGTTTCCTGCGGGAAATGCAGACTGGTATAAACCGCCCCAGCCATCTCCTTTCCATATGCCTTCTTTATCGGCTAAGACGGCTGTCAATGTATCTGTCTGTAGCTTTTTCAATTCCGGACTGTCATAGCAGACGGATAAGTTGATGTTTTGGTAAGGGTAAGTGCTGCGGTTTCTAATTTCTACTATCAGTTTGTAGTAAGTTTGCGAATCGGGCACAGCGACATTGAAAAGGAGTGTGTCCTGTCGTTTCCAACCCTCTTGCGGAATGGATTGGAATGCATGATATACAGTCTGTTTATCGCAAGCGCCTAATGCGCTTACGATAAACAGCAGTATGATATATCTCAGAGTCTTTGTCTTATTCTTGAGCAGGCTTGTCATTTTGAGCAGGTTTATCTCCCTGAGGTTTGGGCTTGTTGTTGTGAGGACGTTTACGGTTGTTGCTATTCCGTTGTGAACGTCTTTCATTTCCTTGCGGCCGTTTTTCGTCTCCCTGCTGTCTGGGCTGCTCTTGTTGTTGCGGAGCGGCAGACTGTTCTCCGCCTTGCGGTCGGTTATTGGGAGTCTTTTTCTTCTTTTTATTCCGGTTGCCGCCGTTATTTCCATTACCGTTTCCATTGTTGCCGTCTCCGCCGTTCTTGTTCTTGCGGTTACGGTCGAAGCGGGTCAGGCTTTCCTGTTCCAGCAGGTCTACCGGTTTCTTGGGTTCGGTGCGATGTGTCTCTTCCAACAGGCTCTCCGGTTTGATGCCCCTTTTATTCAGACCGATAACTTCAAAGGCGCGTCTTCCGCTGATAGTAACCAGATTGGCAGGGATACTCTTGTCGGTGGAGTAAGTTATCTGGTTGCTGAGAATGTCGGCTTTGAAGAAATAGAATACGCCGTCTTTGGTTTCCAATTCGATTTCTTTGGAAGGCAGGCGTTTTTGTGCTTCTACGTAACAGTCCACTTCGTAGTTGAGGCAGCATTTCAGTTTGGCGCATTGTCCGGCAAGCTTTTGCGGATTCAGTGAAATATCCTGGTAGCGGGCGGCGCTGGTCGAAACGGAAACAAACGATGTCATCCAGGTAGCGCAACACAACTCACGGCCGCAAGGTCCGATACCGCCGATACGGCCGGCTTCCTGACGTGCACCGATCTGCTTCATTTCGATGCGTACATGGAAAGCGTCGGCAAGCACCTTAATCAGTTGGCGGAAGTCTACGCGTTCATCGGCAATGTAGTAGAAGATTGCTTTGTTGCCGTCTCCCTGATATTCCACATCCCCGATTTTCATATTGAGGTTGAGGTCAAGAGCGATCTGGCGGGCACGTATCATCGTGCTGTGTTCACGCGCTTTCGCCTCGTTATACTTGTCCATATCCACCGGTTTGGCTTTGCGGTAGATGCGCTTGATATCCGCTTCCGACTTGATATTTGCCTTACGCATCTGTAGCGGTACAAGCCGCCCGGTAAGGGTTACTACGCCTATATCATGTCCGGGAGTAGCTTCCACGGCTACTATATCGCCTTTTTCCAAAGGAATTTTGTTGCTGTTGCGGAAATAACCCTTGCGGGTATTTTTGAACTGAACTTCCACCATGTCCGATTCCTCTGCATTGCCGGGAATGTCGGCAAGCCAGTCGTAAGTGTTCAGTTGCTTGTCTTGCCTGCCGCAGCTTTTGCAGCAGAGACCGCCGCTTCCGTTATGTAGTTTAAATTCCATCATTCTATCTGTTATTTTGATGATTTACTATGTTATATGTTAGTTGAAAAGGATTCTTCTATTGTTTTAACAGAACAATCATTTTCAGTGAAAAATCAAAGAATACCATACGGGCATTCACATTCTGTTCAATGTGCACTTGCGCTTCGCTGAGTTCATCCATAATACCCATAACATTCCGTTCGTTGACAAACGGGGCAAACCGGGTAGCGAAGTTCTGTTCGGGCAGGGTCATGTAGTTCATCTCTTTCCGATGCAGGTTATAGATGAAATTTTCCCGTATCATGCGCTGGCAGTATTCCAGAAAATTCTTTTGGCGTTCGCGCCCCATAGCCGCGAGTTGTTCGCTCCATTGCTTCATTTCCCGTATTTTCCGTTGATAGGAGAGGCGCATCAGGCTGACGAACAGATTGAAAAACAACTCATTCTCTTCATTCAGGTGGATTGTTTCCAACGCCTTGATGAAGTTTCCGTTTGCCAGATGGGCTATGGTCTGGCTGTCCGCCGGTTGCACGCCGTACTTTTGTTGCAGCGCGTTTGCCATGCTTGCCTCATCTATTTTGCGGATGTTGAAACGTTGTGTACGGCTGAGTATGGTAGACAATATCATTTCGGGTGCTTCGGAAACCAACAGGAAGATGGTCTTCTCAGGCGGCTCTTCCAGCAGTTTCAGCAATTTATTGGCGCAGACCTCGTGCAGCTTTTCAGGCAGCCATACAATGGTTACCTTGTATCCGCCTTCGCTGGATTTCAAACTGAGCTTACGGGTGATTTCATCGCTTTCCTTTGCGTAGATAATCGCTTGTCCGTTTTCCGCTCCCATTTCATTCAGCCAATGATTCAGTGAGAAATAGGGGTTGCTTAGTACAAGATGCCGCCAGTCGGCTATGTAGTCATCGCAAACTTCTTTCTTCCCCTTGGCACTTTTCACGATGGGGAATACGAAGTGTACGTCCGGATGCACCAGTTTATTCCACTTCACACACGAAGGACACGTGCCGCAGGCATCGGTCTCCGTGCGGTTCGGACAGCAGATGTAACGGGCATAAGCCATAGCCAGCGGAAGTTTGCCTACTCCTGCCGGTCCGCAGAACAGTTGCGCGTGAGGAATACGTCCTTCCCGCACCTCTTGTATCAATTGTTGTTTGGCTGTATCCTGGCCTATTACATCTTTAAAAAACACGGTGTCGGTATTTGGTTAATAAATCTGTTTGGCTACTTCCTTGATGCTGTCCACTGCACCTATGGAATAGAAATGGATGCTGGGAATATGGTACTTCATCAGTTCCTTGCATTGCTGCACGCACCATTCGATACCTACCTGTTGCGCTTCGGCATCATTCTTGCATTTCAAGATTTCGTTTGTCAGCTCTTCGGGCAGGTCTACTTTAAACGTTTTGGGTATCATGCTGAGTTGCGAAAGCTTCTTGAACGGCTTGATGCCCGGTATAATGGGGATGGTAACTCCGGCTTTGCGGGCGCGTTCTACGAAATCGAAGTATTTCCGGTTGTCATAGAACAATTGGGTAACGGCATATTCCGCTCCGGTTTCCATTTTCTTTTTCAGCCAATAAATGTCCGTATCGATGTTGGGCGCTTCTTCGTGTTTCTCCGGATAACAGGCCACTCCGTATGAGAAAGGAGTATTGGTGACTTTCATCTCGGAGCCGTCTACAAAGATGCCCTTATTGAATTGGTTAATCTGTTCCTGCAATTCAACGGCATGATGATAACCGTTCTTTTCGGGAGTGAATACCGACTCGTGTTTTGCCTTGTCTCCGCGTAACACCAAAAGGTCTGTGATGTTCAGGAATTGCAGGTCGAGCAATACATATTCGGTATCCTCACGGCTGAAACCGCTGCAAAGAATATGCGGCACCACCGTTATGTTGTATTTATTCTGGATGGCTGCGGCTACGGATACGGTTCCCGGACGGCGACGGAGACGGTTGCGCTGGAACAGCCCGTTGCCGAGGTCCTTGTACACGTACTCGCTGCGGTGTGTGGTGATATTGATGTATTTAGGGTCGAACTCCCGTAATGTATCTATTGTTTCGTACAACTTTTCGATGCCTGTACCTTTCAGAGGGGGCAATATTTCAAAAGAAAAAGCTGTTTTTTCGTTACTGTTTATCAGATCGATTACTCTCATTTCTTTTCCGTTGTCTTTGTCTAATTGGCAAAATCCTGCACAATCCTGCACATTGGGAACAAAAATACGAAAAAGAAATGAGAAATGCTTTTTTGGCAGGCTATTCTTTTATGCAACGGATGGAAAACGCATTATAATAATCTTTGCCTTCCGGTTTGACGGCGTTCTTTAAGGCGATGTCGTTATTGCTGTTCGCAAACATTACGACTTTGTCCAATTGCTTTTGTGTGCCGTCATATAGCCAATAGGCGGTCGATGAGTTTGCGTTTACCAAGGCCGTCTTGTTTTCCCTTTCCAACAGCAGCCCTGCGGGTTGAATGCAGAATCCGGTTTCATTGGTTGCGGAATAAACATCCGAGCTCCAGGTATCTGCCTTTTTCAGTGCGGAAGCATTCTCTCCTATGTATTCTTTCAGTCTGTTCCAATCGTTTTCTGTTGGCAACCTCCAATCCAACGGAGCCAATTTCCCGGTAAGGACGGCCTCGCCGTTGTAAAAATGGGAGCTGGTGCCCGCCCATTTGAGGTAGCCCTCGCCTTCTCCCAAAGCTTTTCTGAGGGGCATACTCTTGCTGTCATTATAATGGGCCGTCTGTAAATCCTCTTTCATCCAATATTGTGCGCCTATTTTCACGATGGGGTAGGTGTGCAATATACCGTTCCGTATATCTCTGATTACGTAGCTGCTGACGTTGATAGCCAGTGCTGGTGCGGCAGGCTTTTCCGTTACTATCTTTCTGTTTTTGTCTATGTAGAATTTTTCGATAGGCCGGGAGTGGCCGCTAATGTAGGTCAGCGAGTTGTCCGCTTCATTCCAACTTACTTTACCGCCATGTGTCGTGGCGGTTTTGTCCGGTAGTTGTAAAACGATTCCATTTGTTAAGTCCGTCTGTTCATTGTCCTGTACGGAATAGGCTACAATCGCTTTAGTAGCAACAGCATCGGCGGGGGCAGTGTAAAGATACTCCCGGCATACTTCTGCCACGGGCTTTCCTTGATGGTATATCCTGTAGATATCAGACATGCTGAATGACAGCGAGGCTGTGTGTACGGCAGTGATTTCGTATCGGTTTTCGCTCTCTCCTTGTTCGCTGAGCTCCCATTCCTTGATGTTGGCGATAACTCCGGTGAGGGTTGCACTTGTGCTTTGCAGTGCGTTGATGCAAATCTCCAGTTCCGTGTCCTCCTCAATGGTGGCCGACGGGAGAGGGCAGGTATAGATTTTTCCGTTCCATTCCAGGGTAAAAGCCTGTCCGCCGTCGGAGTGTGTTTGCGGAATTACAATAAGCTCTTTACCGGACAGCGTATTACCCTCTTTCTTCCATGTGCCGAAAGGAATGATATCCGTTTCGCTCGCATCGTCAACCGAGGAAAGCTTGTCCGATTGCAGGTCATATACGGCTTGTGTCCTGAAACCGGTAGCTATGATTCTGGGGTTGGCCTTGAGCATCTCGTCCGTATCTTCACCTTCTTGGGGTATAAGAACTAACTTTATTTTGGCAAACCGGTGCTTGTATTCCAGCTTTACGGTTTTCTCGCTGTTGGGTACGTTCCCGATGCGGGCGGTCATGAAGTTGGATAAGCTGTAATTGGCGGTCTTGTTCTGGTCTGCTTGTACTGTGACGTCCAGCAGTGAGCTTCCTTTGGACACGTTTTCTTCCTGATACGGATAGTAGCTGATGAAGTCCAGCGTGGCATCTCCTTCCGGATAATACACTTCTTTCTTGGATATCAGTTTGCTGTTGTCGCTACATTCCAGAAGCAGGTTGTCGATGTATCGCTGCTGGTCCAGGGAATTGCCTGTCAGCATGGCAAAGATACCGCTTCTGTCTCCTATGTCGAAAGTGTTTTTAGTTACTTTGGTAGCGGCTTTACTTGCTTCAAAGGAAAAGGAGATGAGGATACTGCCCTCTTTGATTTCATCATTTAGCCTGTTGATACAAGATGTACCCGATAAGGCAAGGAGCAGGCATAACACATAATTTGCCCTTTTGAAAGCGTTTCTCATGATATTCATGTTATAGTAGTTTTATAAGACGAAAACATCTTCGCCTTTGGTTCGTACTTAAAAACTTACGTGTCGATATATCAGATTGGGCAGAACCGTAAATGTTATGAGAAAGTAGTTTACGCTTTCAGATTTCTATTAGTCAGTTATCACGCTTGATAGCTTGGTGCTTTTTCTTCTCTTTACATATATCTAAATAAAAACAAGGATGTAAAAGTATACTAAATCTTTGGAATAATCACACAAATAATCGCTCAAATTAAAATAAATGTGTGATGAGTTACAGCGCAGAGCAATGCGTAGTGATTTATTTCAATAACTTACGGTTATCTTCATCACCGTTTCCCAATATATTCATTTGATGAATGGCTATTTGGTTTAGTTTAACGAGACGTTCTCTTTGTGTCATACTCTGTTCGATAAATACTGCATTGAGGTTTTCCATATTCGACAAACAGATAAGTTCATTAATAGTGGCATAATCACGAATATTACCTTTCAGTTCGGGATTGGCTTCCCGCCATTGTTTTGCTGTCATGCCGAACATGGCTACATTCAGCACATCGGCTTCATTGGCGTAAATAATACTTGCTTGTACCGATGTGACTTCCTGCGGAATAAGGTTTTGTTTTATGGCATCAGTGTGTATGCGATAGTTGATTTTCGATAATTCACGCTTTGCTGACCAACCGAGTTGCTGTTGCTCTTCAGTCTTTAACCGTTGAAACTCTTCAATAAGGTAGAGTTTGAAAGGTACGCTGATTGCAGAACCGAATTCAAATGCAATATCCTTATGGGCGTACGTCCCGCCGTAGCGTCCTTTTTTAACGATGATACCGATTGCATTAGTCTGCTCTATCCATTCGGAAGCACTTAATACAAAAGATGGCAATCCGGCACTCTTTCTAAAGTGGTCGAATTCGACCACTTTAAAATTAGGATTATGGATGATTTCCCATGTGCCAAGAAATTCAATTGTATAACGGCTTCTTATCCAATTTTTAATTACGTCTGCCGCTCTGCTGTCCCCTTCTTTGGCGGAAGCCATGTCGGTAAGGGATATATAATCTTGTTCCTTAAAATTGAGAACATTAATCTGCGTGTTTTGAACGATGATTTTCGCCATTATGTAATTGATGCTTTGAGTTTCAGCCACAAAGGTAGTACAATTCACAAGATTATCTTCTTTTCAATGAACTATTTGAAAAATATAGAATATGGAAATACAGCATCTAATGAAGGCGTTTTATAACCTGATAGATTGATTGTACTCAAGTATACGGTTATCCGACAATTGAAAGTTCCGAAAGAAATAAACAGTGGGATTTTACTGAAATAATATCGAATCATTTTGTATTGCCTGCTTTAATTCAACAAAAACTTCCGCAATTTATTTATACCGCTCTGATTTTTTATCTAACTTTACACGCTAAAATCGTAAACAGTAATTAGTTAAACCGTAGAACAGAGCTTATGCCTTTAAATTTACCCGATAAACTTCCCGCGATAGAGCTGCTGAAAGAGGAAAACATATTCGTCATTGACAATTCACGGGCTACCCGGCAGGACATCCGTCCGCTGCGGATTGTCATATTGAATCTGATGCCGTTGAAGATTACGACGGAGACCGATTTGGTGCGTCTGCTCTCCAATACTCCGTTGCAGGTGGAGATTTCGTTCATGAAAATCAAGAGCCACACCTCAAAGAATACTCCGATAGAGCATATGAAAGCTTTCTATACGGATTTCGACAAGATGCGTGACGAGAAGTACGATGGTATGATTATTACCGGAGCCCCTGTGGAGCAGATGGACTTTGAGGAAGTGACCTACTGGGACGAGATAACCGAAATATTCGATTGGGCGCGTACGCACGTTACGTCCACGCTTTATATCTGCTGGGCGGCGCAAGCCGGACTCTACCACCATTACGGTGTGCCCAAGTATCCGCTGGACGCGAAAATGTTCGGCATATTCGCACATCGCACCTTGCAGCCTCTGTATCCCATTTTCCGTGGTTTTGACGATGTGTTTTATGTTCCCCACAGCCGCCACACGGAAGTCCGCAAGGAAGATATTCTGAAAGTTCCCGGACTGGCCCTGCTTTCGGAATCGGAAGAGGCAGGGGTCTATATGGTAATGGCACGTAACGGGCGCGAGTTTTTCGTAACCGGTCATTCTGAATATTCCCCCCTGACGCTCGATACGGAATACCGCCGCGACCTGGCTAAGGGATTGCCTATTGAGATGCCCCGCAATTACTATGTGGACGACAACCCGGACAAAGGCGTATCGGTACGGTGGCGGGCGCATGCCAACCTGCTGTTCTCCAACTGGCTGAACTACTTTGTATATCAGGAAACCCCGTTCAATATTGAAGAAATTAAATAAGAACTCCGAAAACCCAGTGGGGTCTTGTGCCCCTTTCTGTGGT
The DNA here is from genome assembly GCF_040928965.1 of Bacteroides sp. 2201st1_D9_2201SCRN_220225. Lineage (NCBI taxonomy): Bacteria > Pseudomonadati > Bacteroidota > Bacteroidia > Bacteroidales > Bacteroidaceae > Bacteroides > Bacteroides sp. 2201st1_D9_2201SCRN_220225. Next base: position 56,351 of record NZ_JBCODG010000022.1, read on the forward strand.
GAAAGAAATATGATGAAGCAACGAAAAATAGAACTATTGGCCCCCGCCAAGAATCTGGAGTGCGGTATTGAAGCAGTCAATCATGGTGCGGATGCGGTATATATAGGCGCACCGAAGTTCGGCGCACGTGCGGCTGCGGTCAATTCTTTGGAAGATATAGCCGCTTTGGTGGCGTATGCCCATTTGTACAACGTACGCATTTACGTTACGGTCAATACCATTCTGAAAGAAGAGGAGCTTGCCGAAACGGAAAAGATGATTTGGGAACTGTACCGCATCGGTGTAGACGCCCTGATAGTGCAGGATATGGGAATTACCCGTCTGAACCTGCCGCCCATCCCCCTGCACGGCAGTACGCAGATGGACAACCGTACACCGGAGAAAGTACGTTTCCTGGCGGATGCAGGTTTTCGTCAGGTAGTGCTGGCGCGCGAGCTGTCATTGCAGGAGATACGCCGAATCCACGAGGCTTGTCCGGAAACGCCTTTGGAAGTGTTTGTGCACGGTGCGCTTTGTGTAAGCTACAGCGGCCAGTGCTACGTCAGTCAGGCATGTTTCGGCAGAAGCGCCAACCGGGGAGAGTGTGCCCAGTTCTGCCGCCTGCCGTTCAGTCTGGTAGATGCCGACGGGAAAACAATCGTTCGCGACAAGCACCTGCTCTCCTTGAAAGACCTGAACCAAAGCGAAGTGCTGGAAGACCTGCTGGATGCCGGCGCCTCTTCCCTCAAGATAGAAGGGCGGTTGAAGGACGTTTCCTATGTGAAGAACGTTACGGCTGCCTACCGCAGCAAGCTGGATGCCATTTTCGCCCGTCGCAAGGAGTACGTACGTGCTTCTTCGGGTACTTGCCGTTTCGACTTCACGCCCCGGTTGGACAAGAGTTTCAGCCGTGGCTTCACCCATTACTTCCTGCAGGGTCGCGACCGGGAAATCTCCTCTTTCGATACGCCGAAGTCCCTGGGCGAGGAGATGGGTACGATGAAAGAGCAGCGCGGCAACTACCTTACCGTTGCCGGAGTGAAACCTTTCCATAACGGAGACGGTGTCTGCTTTCTCGATGAACAGGGCCGTTTGCAAGGTTTCCGTATCAATCGGGTGGATGGCAACAAGCTGTATCCGGCAGGCGATGTGCCCCGTATCAAACCGCGCACCCGTCTTTTCCGCAATTTCGACCAGGAATTTGAGCGCATCCTTGCCCGCAAGTCCGCCGAACGTAAAATCGGCGTTGGATGGGAGCTGGCAGATACCCCTTCGGGCTTTGCCCTGACAGCGGCGGACGAAGACGGCAACCGCATAACCTTGTCTTTCCCCTATCCAAAAGAACTTGCGCGTACTCCGCAACCGGAGAACCTGCGTACCCAACTCGGCAAATTGGGGAATACTCCTTTCGAGGTCATGCCTCTCGGCGGCACGGACAGCCCCTCGGCAACAACAGCTCCCGCCATTGCAATCAACCTGTCGCAGAACTGGTTCATACCCGCCTCGGTGATAGCCGACTGGCGTCGCCAGGCGATAGACAAGCTGACTGCCGCCCGCCGCATTACTTACCGTCGTGAGTTACATGTGTGGAAACCCACCCGCCACCGTTTCCCGGCAACATCCCTGACCTATCTGGGCAATGTGATGAATACCGCCGCCCGCAGCTTTTATCAGGCCCACGGAGTAGCTTCCGTGGAACCGGCATACGAGAAGCAGGCCGTACCCGAAGCCGTACTCATGTTCTGCAAACATTGCCTGCGTTACAGTATGGGCTGGTGTCCTACACATCAAAAGGGACATTCCCCGTACCGGGAACCCTATTATCTGGTAGGAACAGACGGCAAACGTTTCCGCCTCACTTTCGACTGCAAGAACTGCCAAATGAAAGTCAGCAGTTAAAAGCCAAGGATGAAGCTTACGTATAAAGCATACGGTATAAAGAATGAAGTATAAGGTATGGGGGAATACGCATAACGGATAGTGAAGATGATTGAGAATGAATGCCCAAAGTATATAATATGAAGAAAGAAGAAACAAACATAAACAGCCGTAAACACAGCGTCACCGTACAACGTGCGTCCCGCTCTTTATACCTTATGCCTCATACCTTATACTTAAATTTCATATTTTATATTTTATACCTTATTCTCGGTTCTTCTTGCCATTATCCCCGTCCGGACCTGGAAGACGGGAAACTGGGGGCAAAGACCCGCGATTCGCTGGCTTATCTGTACGAGCGTCATTATACGTGGAACACGAATCTGGAAGTGCAGGAAGATTCGGTGACGATAGCCTGCCTGCCTGTAAAGGACTGCTATAATACACTGTACAAGGGAGACAGGGTGGTGGTGGCGGAGTTTGCCATCCACCCGACGGACAGTGTGGACAGCGTATGGGTCAAGCTCGCCCATTCTCAGGAAGTGCAAGGCTGGCTTCGGGAAAAGGACATGATCCGGGCGTTTGTACCTACGGACAGTATCTCGCAGGCCATTTACCTGTTCAGCGATACGCATGCTTCCTATTTCATTGTTATTTTTGCGCTGTTTGTGGCGGCATGGCTGTTTCGCGCGTTCCGGCGGAAGCAGTTGCAAATGGTCTACTTCAATGATATAGACAGTGTATATCCGTTGTTGCTGTGTCTGTTGCTGGCGTTTAGTGCCACGGTGTACGAGTCGATGCAGGTGTTTGTGCCGGAGACGTGGCAGCATTTTTATTTCAACCCCACACTCTCGCCGTTTAAAGTGCCGTTCGTGCTATCCGTTTTCCTGATGAGCCTTTGGCTGTTTGTCATCGTACTGTTGGCGGTGCTCGACGATTTGTTCCGCCAACTGAGTCCGGAAGCGGCTGTGTTCTATCTGTTGGGGCTGGCTTCCTGTTGCATTTTCTGTTATTTCTTCTTTATACTGACTACCCATATATACATCGGTTATCTGTTTATAGCCGTATTTGTGTGGGGGTTCTTCAGGAAACTGCGTTCGTCACTGGCGGCATCCCGCTATCGCTGCGGCAATTGCGGACAGAAAATAGGGGCGAAAGGGGTTTGCCCGCATTGCGGGGCAATCAACGAATAGGTTATTTGCCGGTACCGGCTGGCGGTACTTCGCGTTCCAAAGGGAGGTATCCCGGCTACCGGCAGTTGGTATTCCGTGTACCAACGCTTGGTAGTCCGCGTACCATAGTGTGGTACTTCACGTACCAATGCTTGGTAGCTCCCGTACCAACGGTTGGTATTTCGTGTACCAAAGCGGGTATTACTTTGGTACACGAAACCGGTTTATATTAAGAGGCTTACAATTCTGATTTACCTGCTTGTAAAAGTCGGCAAACTCTGTTTGCTAAAATCTGCAACGCAGTTCTATTCCGGCCTGGATGGGACGTCCTTTCTGCATAAATCCGTTGCCCATGCTTTCGAAATAGAAGGCGGCGTAATCCTTGTCCAGTGCATTGCGCACCCAGAAGTCTATCTGTCCGCGGCCTTTCTGGAAACTGATACGTCCGTTCAGTGTGCCGTAGAATGATTGGCTGACGGTGTTCTCTTCCGTCCAGTACACACGTCCCGCACCGGTGTATCCGGCATTCAGTTGGATGCGCTCCAGCCAATATCCCGGGTTGATGCGGAAAATGTACTGTCCGCCTACGGTCAGCGTGTGTTTGGGAACGAAAGGCACGTAGTTGCCGTTGTAGCTGATTTCCTGAAGCTGTCCGTTGATGCGGGTATTGGTTACGTAGTCCTTAAAGGTGGCATACGTATAGCCGTAGCTGGTGTTCAGTGTGAAGTCGGCAGTAATGGCGGCAGCCAGGGACAGTTCGGCGCCGAGGCTGCGGCTTTTGCCTGCATTCACCGTTTCGCGTCCCAAGCCGCTTGCTCCTGCAAAGCGTGAGATTTGCTGGTCGCGCGTCTCCAGCCAGAAGAGTGCGGCATCGGTACGCAGACGGTTATTGAAAAGATTCAGGTGAGTACCGATTTCGTAGTTCCAGGTTTGCTCCGGTTTGTATTCGGTGGCGGAGCGGGCGTCGGGATTCTCGCCTGCGTCGGGGAACATTTCGTTGATAAGGTCTTTGTAGGATGCGCTGGGAGAACCCTCTACGGCTTTCAGAATCTCCTCTTTTGTCTGCCGCATCATGTCGTTTTTCAGGCTGGACTGCAACAGGTCGGAGAACATCTGGATGTTGTATCCGCCCGAACGGTAGCCCTTGCTCACGGTTGCATAGACGTTGCCCCGATTGTTCTTGAAGTCATATTGAAGGGCAAACTTCGGCAGCAGTTGCAGGTAATCCTTGTCGATGGAACCGTGGTAGCGCGACTGTACGGTGAGCGCCGTTTCGGGCATCATCGGTATTTCTTTGATAACCTGCCCGCCCCGCACCATTTCTCCTTTGATACCTACCGTATAGTCCATTGCAGTGCCGGAGTCGTAGGTCATCTTCATCTTCTCATAATCCAGGCGCAGACCGGCGGTGAAAGATAATCCCGTAAGGCCGAACAGGTCCCGGAAAGTAGACTGGTGGAACAACGCTCCGTTGAGAAGCGGTGTGTCGAAATTACCGTTGATGAGCAGATTGCTGTTGCCGGGCCGCAAGGACGGCAGGATATTGATTCCCATACCGGGCATGGGCAGGGGAACTTCTATTTTGGACGGGATTACACTGCCCAGCATCTGCCCCAGCATTCCCATGCCGTCTTCCCTGAAGGTCACCGGAGCGTCGGTTTTCAGCCACTGGTAGAAGCCGAAGACGCCCGTAGCCCATTGCCAGCGGCTGCTGCCTTTGCTTTTCATCACAATCTCTTCGCTCAGGGTATGGATGCGTTGCTTCTGTTCCAGCGTATAGATGTCTTTCGCCGTAAAATCCTGGTCGATGAACATGCGGTCTTTCAGGAACTGATAGCCCGTTACGGCGCTCAGGGTGAAGCGCTGCGCCTGATATTCGAGGTTCAGCCCTGTATTCAGCAGGTTACGGTAGTAGCTGCTTTCGCGGTTGTTGGAGATTGTGCCGATGTAGGATTTCATCTCTTCGCTTTGGGCGGCGGGGTTGACGCTGCCGGTATAATAGTACGGATAGCCGCCCTGGTCGCTGTATTCGTAGCTCACGTTCAGGTCTGCTTTCCAGTTCTCGGAAGGCAGGTAGATGCCGCGGAAGCGTCCGCCGGCCGATTGGCTCTTGTCTGTCTTCTTATTCTCCAGCGCTGCGTTGCGGAAGAAGCCGCCTTCGTAGTCATAGAAGCCGCCGGTAGAGAAAGCGAAATGCTCGGACACCCGGTGGTAATGCGTCAGCGAAGTGTTGTAGGCATTGTGCGTGCCTGCGCCGATGCGCAAGTCCGTGCCCTGATAGGAGAAAGGCGATTTGGTGTGAATCTTAATCAGTCCGCCCATCGCATTGCGTCCGTACAGCGTTCCTTGCGGGCCGCGCAGTACGTCGATGCGTTCGATGTCGGAGTAGTCGAAGTCGAAAGCGGACTTGTCGATGTAGGGGATATTGTCCACATACAGTCCCACGGACGGCGTGTTGATGCGCGAACCGATACCGCGGATATAGACGGCGGAAGTAAGGCGCGAACCGTAGTCGGGGATGAACATGTTGGGAACGAGTCCGGTCAGGTTCTTGATGGAGTTCACCTGTGCCGCCTGCATGTCCTGCTGCGAAAGCAGGGTGACGGCTGTGGGCTGTTCGCGCAGCTTGCGGTTTTCTTTGGGGGCTGCGATGACGAGGACTTCTTCCACGTCTACTACTTTCAAGGTGTCCAAATCTGCTGCCGACACATTACCGGCAGTGAGGAACGTCAGAATCAGGGGAATAATCTTATATTGTTTCATAACTGGTTTTGTTTCGCTTGCAAAGTAACGCGAAATCTCCAGCCCGTGCAATCCTAATTTATGAGGATTATGATGCCGGGAGATGCGGGGCGGCAGGGGGATTGCCATCCGGTTTATATCCTGTCGGCATCGATGTAGCCGTGCATCACGGCATAGATTGTCAGTCCCGATACGGACTTGATACCCAGTTTCTCCACAATGTTCTTGCGGTGGGTGATGACGGTGGTGAGGCTGATGTTCAGTTTGTCGGCAATCTCCTTGTTGATAAGTCCTTTGGTGATGAGCACCAGCACTTCTATCTCGCGGGCGGAAAGTTCGTGGGCATCGGCGTTGCCGGCGGCATGAGGCGGCATGGCGGAGCGGAGACCGTCCGGTTGCTTGTCGGGGTGTCCATGCTGGTGTCCGTACCGATGGAG
>NZ_JBCODG010000022.1:62709-70323 GCF_040928965.1 Bacteroides sp. 2201st1_D9_2201SCRN_220225
ATATTTGGGAAGAGATGAAATAATGGGCATACATGTCGGGCGTATCATCCATGAGTTCGGCGAAGGAGCGGAACACACGGATAGTAGCCATCGGGATAATCTCTTCCAGAAGGTTCTGCAATCCCAAAGAGGTCAATGTGTTGGGAGCGACGATTGCTATTTCGGGAGCTGTCATAACGGTATAGGTTTGCCCGCAAAAGTACGGATTATTTTTGTATCATCCTTGTAATGCGGGGAAATGAATTTCACCTGCATGCGGAACTCTGCTACTCTCATTGCAGCAAAAGCCGGCCTGCGGCTTCCGCACACCGTTCTCCGTCGATACCTGCCGACACGATGCCGCCTGCATATCCGGCTCCCTCTCCGCAGGGAAACAGTCCTTTCAAACGGACATGCTGCAAGGTGTCTTTATCTCTGACAATGCGCACCGGAGCCGATGTACGGGTTTCAACGCCAATCATGGCAGCTTCGTTGGTGAGGAAACCGTGGCTGTATTTCCCGAATTGCTGGAAACCTTTGCTCAGCCGGTCGGCAATGAACGGCGGCATCCAGAAGTGCAGAGGCGACGATACCAGTCCGGGGGCGTATGAACTTTCCGGCAGGTCGTAGCTGAGCTTTTTCCTGGTAAAGTCCGCCATGCGTTGCGCGGGGGCTGTTTGCTTCATGTTGCCCTGTTGCCAGCAGAGGCGTTCCAGAGCTTCCTGAAAATACATCATGCTGAGTTGGGAGTTGAAAGCCGGCTCTTCATTCATCATTCTTAACTCCTTATTCTCCAAGTCTTCCGGACGCAGCTCCACTACCATTCCCGAATTGCTCCACCGGGAACCCCGGTTGCTGGGGCTCATTCCGTTGACTACGATTTGCTGGGGACCGCTGGCTGCCGGAACTACAAAGCCGCCGGGACACATGCAGAAGCTGTACACGCCTCTTCCGTCCACTTGGGTAACGAAGCTGTACTCGGCGGCGGGCAGGTATTTGCCGCGTCCGTTGCGGTTGTGGTATTGTATCCGGTCTATCAGGGAAGCGGGATGTTCCAGACGTACTCCTACGGCGATGCCTTTGGCTTCTATTTCCACTCCGTTGGCTGCCAGCCAGCGGTATACATCGCGTGCGGAGTGTCCGGTAGCAAGTATTACAGGACCGAGGAATGTCCGGCCGGTATCGGTTACGATGCCTTTCACTTCATCGTTTTCAATAATAAGAGCATCCATCCGTGTCTCAAAGTGCACTTCACCGCCGCAACCGATAATGGTGTTCCGCATGTTTTCTATGACCCGCGGCAGTTTGTCCGTGCCGATATGGGGATGGGCGTCTACGAGTATGGAAGATGAAGCGCCGTGCTGGCAGAATACGTTCAGGATTTTGTCTACGTTTCCCCGTTTTTTACTGCGGGTATAGAGCTTGCCGTCCGAATAGGCGCCTGCACCGCCTTCTCCGAAACTGTAATTGGATTCCGGGTTGACGGTCTGTTCCCTTCCTATCAGGGCAAGGTCTTTCTTGCGGTCGCGTACATTCTTTCCGCGCTCCACGATGACGGGGCGCAAGCCCAGCTCTATCAGACGCAAGGCGGCAAACAGTCCGCCGGGACCGGCTCCCACAACGATGACTTGCGGCTTGTCCGACACATCGTTATAGACGGTTTCCTGATACTCTTTCTCTTTCGGCAACTCGTTGAGATAAGCACGCACGGTCAGGTTTACGAAGATGGTTCGCTGGCGTGCATCAATGCTGCGTTTCAGAATGCGCGTAGCCGTAATGTCGCGTGCGCTCACTCCTTTCTCTTGTATGAGGTATTCTTTTATGCGTTGTTCGTTGGCTGCAACCTCAGGCAACACGCGCAATTGGTATTCTTGTATCATTGGGTTTCTTTCTATATCTATATATAATGTGTATCAATCCGTATCTCCTGCGGCGGACTCATCCTATGGAGGACTTAGCCGAACAATGCCCGGAAGGCTTCTTCCACCTTTCTTACCGGTATCAGCTCAATCTTCAATTTGGACGTGTTCAGTCCCTGCAGATTATATTTGGGTAATATAAACCGTTTGAAACCGAGCTTCTCCGCTTCGCCGATGCGTTGCTCAATCCGGTTTACGGGGCGGATCTCTCCGGACAGGCCTATTTCTCCCGCCATGCAGATTTCGGGTTCTATGGCGGTATCCATGTTGCTGGACAGAATGGCGCTGATAACTGCCAGGTCGATGGCGGGGTCGTTCACTTTCAGTCCGCCGGCAATGTTGAGAAAGACGTCCTTTTGGGCAAGCTTGAAGCCGACCCGCTTTTCCAGTACTGCCAGCAGCATGTTCATTCTCCGTATGTCGAAGCCGGTGGCGGAACGTTGCGGGTTGCCGTAAACGGCACTGCTCACCAATGCCTGCGTTTCTATCAGGAACGGTCGTATGCCTTCTATGGCCGAAGCGATGGCTATGCCGCTCATTCCTTCATGGTCTTGGCTGAGGAGCAGTTCCGAAGGATTGCTTACCTGCCGCAGTCCGTCCTGTCTCATCTCATAGATGCCCAACTCGGCAGTGCTGCCGAAACGGTTTTTGATGCTGCGCAGGATGCGGTACATATAATGTTGGTCGCCTTCAAATTGGAGCACGGTGTCCACAATGTGCTCCAGTACCTTAGGCCCGGCAATGCTTCCTTCCTTGTTGATATGGCCGATGAGGATGACCGCCGTATGCGTTTCTTTGGCGAAGCGCAGGATAGAGGCGGAGCATTCCCTCACCTGGGCTATGCTGCCGGGAGAGGATTCGAGCGTCTCTGTGGAGATGGTCTGTATGGAGTCTATTATGACTAAATCGGGGCGTGTATTCTTTATGTGGACGTAAATCTGTTCCAACGAGGTTTCGCAGACAATCAGGCAGTCGGCGGATGTGCCTGACAGACGGTCGGCACGCAGCTTCAGCTGCCGGGCGCTTTCTTCGCCGGATATGTAGAGGATACGTTTCTCCGGTATGCGGAGGATGGTCTGCAGCACCAGGGTGGACTTTCCGATACCCGGTTCGCCGCCTATCAGCACCAGCGAGCCTTGTACCAGACCGCCGCCCAATACCCGGTTCAGCTCCGCATCGTGCAGGTCGATACGGGGTTCGTCATCGGCAGCGATTTCATCCAGTGTCACGGGCTTTGCTTTGGCGGTTTCCATGCCCGATACCGGACGTTTGTTTACGGTTTCCTTGCGTACAATCTCTTCTACATAGGTGTTCCACGCTCCGCACGACGGACATTTGCCTACCCATTTAGGCGATTCCTGCCCGCAATTGCTGCATACATATACCGTTTTCTCTTTTGCCATAAAAGAACTTCCTTTAGAATAATTGCCCAAAGGTACGATTTTTCGTTTCAGGGCTGGCGGTGTGTCACAGAGTTTTTTCTATATTTGTTCTCAAAAATATAAAACTGGGATTATACTATGATAGAAGATATTCTTGAATACAATAAGCGGTTTGTAGAGAATAAGGGATATGAGAAGTATATCACCAATAAATATCCCGATAAGAAAATCGCCATCCTTTCCTGTATGGACACCCGTCTGACCGAATTGCTGCCGGCAGCTCTGGGCATAAAGAACGGTGATGTAAAGATGATAAAGAATGCGGGCGGAATCATTTCGCATCCTTTCGGCAGCGTTATACGCAGCCTTATGGTGGCTATCTACGAGTTGGGGGTGAAAGAGGTCATGGTCATTGCACATTCCGATTGCGGTGCGTGCCACATGAGCAGCGCCCAGATGATAGAGCACATGAAGGCGCGCGGCATCAAACAGGAAACGATAGATATGATACGTTTCTGCGGAGTGGATTTCGATTCGTGGCTTTATGGCTTCGGAGATACGGAGAAGTCCGTAAGAGAAACGGTGAAAGCCATTCTTGACCATCCGCTGATACCGGAGGATGTCCATGTTTCCGGGTTTATCATCGATTCGATTACCGGGGCCTTGACTCCCGTAGTGGCGTAAGCACCTCTCTTCCTATATCGTTATCTCACCTGCAAGAGGGCGGCTCATCAGGTCGCGTACTTTTGCGGGGGGATAGTTGTGACCTAACAGGAACATCAGTTTGGTTACAGCGGACTCTGTTGTGCTGTCGTATCCGCACACCACGCCTGCCTGCATCAGGCGGTATCCCGTTTCATAACGCTCCATTTCTACCGTACCGGCGCTGCATTGGGTAACGTTTACAATGATAATACCTTGTTCGCAGGCATTGTGCAGATGATGGAGAAACCACTCTTTCAGCGGAGCATTGCCCGAACCGTAAGTTTCCAGCACCACAGCTTTCAGTCCCTTTATGGCGAGAATGGCATCCACCACGTTTTCCTGAATGCCGGGGAAGAGCTTCAATATGGCTATATTGGTATCGAGCAGGTAGTGTGGCTGCAACTCTCTTTGTACGTTCTCCGTATGAATCTGCACATTATTATATTTAATATGTATGCCGGCAGAAGCAAGTACAGGGTAATTGTACGAGCGGAAAGCATTGAAGTTCTCCGCATTTATTTTGGTGGTACGGTTGCCGCGTGTCAAGTGATTCTCAAAGAAGATACATACTTCCGGCACGATAGGCCGGCCGTTGGGATGCCGGGCAGTGGCAATTTCGATACTTGTCAGCAGATTTTCTTTACCGTCGGTACGGAGCACGCCGATAGGAAGCTGCGAACCCGTGAGGATGACGGGCTTGTTGAGGCCCTCGAGCATAAAACTGAGAGCGGATGCGGTGTAGGCCATGGTATCCGTGCCGTGAAGGATGACAAAGCCCGTATATTGATTGTAGTTGTCGCTGATAATGCGTACGAGTTTGCGCCAGGCATCCGGATCCATATCCGAAGAATCCATAGGCGGATCGAACTGATAGGTATCAATGCGGAACGTAAAATTCTGAAGCTCGGGTACATGCTTCTGTAAATGTTCGAAGTTGAAGCTCTCCAAAGCTCCGGTTTCCGCATTTTCTATCATGCCGATAGTGCCACCGGTGTAAATTAACAAAACGGAAGTATTATTTGGGGACATACGCTCAATTCTTACATAATTACCATGCAAAGATAGTAATATATCTCTAAAATAATAGCAAAGTGTTATAAAACTATGCCAGTATTTATATCTCTTTGTTTGGAAAAGCGTGAATATGTTAGCCGTAATATGTACATATTTCTTCCCTTTATAGAATGAATCTGTATTTTTATCGCAAAAAAGTCATAAAATGTAATAGTTTGAATGTTTTTATTGTTACTTTTGCAACACTTATCATAAGCGATAGCAGTAAGAGAGAATGAACAAGTACTATCAACATACAGTCACATCCATGTGTACCATGACCCTTAGGGGTTAGGGATAGTATTTTGTGTTTCTACGTGTTACACCAATTTTTCAGCAGTTTTTCTTATTTAGTTAAAGTCTATACGGGCCATAGCAGCTTGTTTTGACAATTGTATCAACCGTTTCAATCCGATAAAAAAATATGAAAGTAATAAAATTCGGCGGAACATCCGTAGGTTCTGCGAACAGTATTTTAAGCGTTAAGAGAATTGTAGAGGCTATAAACGAACCTTTAATAGTGGTAGTGTCTGCCTTGGGCGGCATTACGGACAAGCTGATCAATACTTCGAAAATGGCGGCTGCCGGTGATTCCTCTTATGAAAACGAGTTTCGTGAGATTGTTTATCGTCATGTGGAAATGATAAAGGAAGTAATTCCGGCAGGTGAGGCGCAAGTATCACTGCAACGCCGGGTGGGGGAGTTGCTTAATGAGCTGAAAGATATCTTCCAGGGGATTTACCTGATAAAGGACCTCTCGCCGAAAACATCCGATACGATTGTGAGTTACGGCGAACGCCTTTCATCCATTATTGCAGCGCAACTGACGGGTGCGGAATGGTTTGATTCGCGCCGGTTCATCAAAACGGAGAAGAAACATTCCAAGCATGTATTGGATACGGAGCTTACTACTTCCCTGGTGCGCGAGACATTCAAGGATATGCCCCGACGGGTGCTGGTTCCGGGATTTATCTCTACGGATAAGATTACGGGCGAGGTGACCAATCTCGGTCGCGGAGGTTCTGACTATACGGCTGCCATCATAGCTGCGGCGCTGGATGCCGATGCACTGGAAATTTGGACGGATGTGGACGGTTTCATGACCGCCGATCCGCGTGTGATTTCCACGGCTTATACCATTAATGAACTGAGCTATGTAGAAGCTACCGAACTTTGCAACTTCGGCGCTAAGGTAGTGTATCCGCCTACCATTTATCCGGTTTGCCACAAGAACATACCTATTATAATAAAGAACACGTTCAATCCCGACGGAGCGGGAACGGTTATCAAGCAGGATGTTTCCAATCCGCAAAGTAAAGCCATTAAAGGTATTTCGTCTATCAACGATACAAGTCTGATAACGGTGCAGGGACTCGGTATGGTAGGTGTGATTGGTGTGAACTACCGTATCTTTAAGGCTTTGGCAAAGAACGGTATTAGCGTGTTCCTCGTATCGCAGGCATCTTCGGAGAATTCTACTTCCATCGGTGTGCGTAATGCGGATGCCGACCTGGCTTGTGAAGTTCTGAACGAAGAGTTTGTCAAAGAGATTGAAATGGGAGAGATTTCACCCATACAGGCTGAGAAGGATTTGGCTACGGTAGCCATTGTAGGTGAGAATATGAAGCATACGCCGGGTATTGCCGGTAAGCTGTTCGGTACGCTGGGACGTAACGGTATCAATGTGATAGCTTGTGCACAGGGCGCTTCGGAAACGAATATTTCGTTTGTGGTAGACAGCAAGTCGCTGCGCAAGTCTTTGAACGTGATCCATGACTCTTTCTTCCTGTCGGAATATCAGGTATTGAATCTCTTTATCTGCGGAGTTGGTACGGTAGGCGGCAGTTTGATAGAACAGATTCACAGCCAGCGTCAGAAATTGATGCAGGAGAACGGCTTACAACTGAATGTGGTAGGTATTGCCGATGCTTCCAAAGCAATCTTCAGCCGCGAGGGATTTGACTTGGGACGCTTTCGCGAAGAATTGGCGGAGAAAGGTAAGGAAAGCTCTCTGGATACGCTTCGTAACGAGATTATCGGCATGAATATCTTTAACTCCGTATTCGTGGACTGTACGGCAAGCGCAGGAGTGGCTTCCTTGTATAAAGACCTTCTGATGCACAACGTTTCGGTTGTAGCCGCCAATAAGATTGCAGCTTCTTCGGAGTATGAAAACTACCGGGAACTGAAGCAGATAGCCCGCCAGCGCGGCGTGAAATATCTGTTTGAGACGAACGTAGGTGCGGGGTTGCCTATTATCAATACCATTAACGACCTTATTCATAGCGGTGACAAGATACTGAAGATTGAAGCCGTGCTGAGCGGTACGCTGAATTATATATTCAACAAGATAAGCGCGGATATTCCTTTCAGCAGAACCATTAAAATGGCTCAGGAGGAACGTTATTCCGAACCCGATCCACGTATCGACCTCAGCGGTAAGGATGTAATCCGCAAACTGGTAATCCTTGCACGTGAAGCCGGTTATCGCATCGAGCAAAGTGATGTGGAAAAGAATCTCTTTGTACCCGATGACTTCTTCGAAGGTTCTTTGGATGACTTCTGGAAGAAAGTGC